>NZ_POSF01000021.1 GCF_004343605.1 Dehalobacter sp. 12DCB1 | reverse complement strand
GGAAGATAAGACGTTGCCAGGTAATGAAGGACAGAGCATCTATTATGGTGCTCTGTTTCTTATGTACAGAGGGTGTTCAATTAGGATGTTTGAGGAACTTCCTGGGGCGATGATACTTCATGGGAAAATAGCACGTTGCCAGGTAATGTAAAGAGACTACATCAAATGATGTAGTCTTTTTACATTAATGGAGTGAGGGTGTTTGCCTAGAAAGTTTAAGTATCTTCCTGGAGCGACGATACGGAAAATAGGTCTAGGCAGATACAAATCTGGCCGATTGGCGGACAATAGGGGTATTATTAATTAAGAACGGATAGTGACTGAGGTGCCAGTGGGGATAATTCTAGCGAGGTCTAAGACATCTTTATTAAGCATGCGGATACAGCCTTTAGAAACCTGTCTGCCAATTGACTGAGGATTATTTGTACCATGAATTCCATATCCAGGGATGCTGAGTCCAAGCCACATCACACCAAATACGCCTCCGGGATTTGGTACTTTACTAATGATTTCATAAGATCCGATTGGAGTAGGTGTCGCTGTTTTTCCGATACCAACCGGATAGGTTCTGATGATTTGACTGTCTTTGGAGACATAGAGCTGCCGTTTATTTAAAGAAAGTATTATTGAATACATGTTAATCACCTCAGTTTATATTATTAGCCAGGTCTTTATTTGGTTAAATATTCAATAAAAAAATTGGACTAATTTCAAAATATACAATGTGGAATATAATGGAATTATAAAATTAAATTCTACTTCGCCTAAAAAATAAGGAGGAAGCAAAAATGCACCTTTTTGGGAAAAACGTTTATCCATTTGCATGCACATGTTATTATCCAGTAATTTGCTTGCCGGTTATGCCCTGTTGTAATGTTCCTTATTGGCAAAAGACAGTACAATGCCGACAAACAGAGCAATATCAACAGACGCGATTTACCGGTGGCAAAGGTTAATTAAGAAATGAGGATAGAGCATCGATTGGTGCTCTGTTTCTTATGTACAAAGGGCGTTTTTTCAACACAATCGGATGATGGATAGGATAAGGATTCTATCCACTTGACAAATCATCCCGGATACATTACTATATTGAAAATAACCTATATGCTCAAACACGATGAGAGGAAAGTCTGATTTAAATGTTGTTCAGAGAGCTGATGGCCGGTGCAAGTCAGCCAACATGTAATGAGATTCCATCCTGGAGTGGCCGATGATGAATTGTGCGGGTTCCGCCCGATATCGCGGACATAAGTTGGCCGATTTGGCAACATGGGTGGCAACGCGGGAATACCTCTCGTCCCTGATTTTGGGATTAGAGGTTTTATTTATATATTTCTGCAGATGAAAGACGTTGTCACTTTATGAAGAAATGGCTGAAACTTGGGTGGCACCGCGGAATATCCGCCCCAACACTGGGGTGGGTTTTGCTTTTTTTCATAGGGCTATACAAAATTGAAAGAATACTAATATGATAATGGAGGGGGAATTTACAATGACAAGAGTATTTAATTTTTCTGCCGGACCGGCAGTATTGCCTGAAGAAGTTCTCAAAGAAGCTGCTGAGGAAATGCTGGATTATGATGTCACGGGGATGTCCGTGATGGAAATGAGCCATCGCTCCAAAGCTTTTGAAAAAATTATTGGTGATGCGGAGCAGGATCTTAGAGATTTGCTAAATATCCCAGATAATTATAAGGTACTATTCCTGCAAGGCGGCGCATCACAACAGTTTGCCATGGTCCCGATGAATTTGATGAAGAATAGGGTTGCCGATTACCTTAACACCGGACAGTGGGCTAAAAAAGCGATCCAGGAAGGAAAGATCTACGGTAAAATTAATGTCATTGCTTCCTCAGAAGACAAAACATATACGTATATTCCGGATCTGAAAGACCTGAAGATCTCCGGGGACGCTGACTATGTGTACATTTGCCATAATAACACCATCTACGGAACGAAGTTTACAGAACTTCCTGAAACCGGTGACAAAATCCTGGTTGCGGACATGTCCTCGGATTTTCTGTCTGAACCTGTAGATGTAAGCAAATATGGTTTGATCTTTGCCGGTGCTCAAAAAAATGTCGGACCGGCCGGCGTTGTCGTTGTCATTATTCGGGAGGACCTGATTACGGATGATGTGCTGCCGGGAACGCCTACCATGTTAAAATACAAAACACAGGCAGACAACAAGTCACTCTATAACACACCGCCGGCCTATGGCATTTATATTTGCGGCAAAGTATTTAAATGGCTGAAAAAACTTGGCGGACTCGAAGTCATGAAAAAAATCAATGAGGAAAAAGCCGCAATTCTATATGACTATCTTGATTCCAGCAAAATGTTTAAAGGAACAGTCGTTAAGAAAGACCGTTCACTTATGAATGTGCCGTTTGTAACCGGATCGGAAGAACTGGATAAGAAATTTACTAAAGAAGCCAAAGAGGCCGGCTTGGTAAATTTAGAAGGTCATCGCTCAGTCGGTGGAATGAGAGCGAGCATTTACAATGCGATGCCCATGGAAGGCGTGAAAGCGTTAGTCGCATTTATGAAAAAATTTGAAGAAGGAAACATCTAGAAAGTAATCTTCATACCATCAGAGTAAAGGAGTATCATATGTTTAAAATCAATTGTTTAAATCCGATTGCCAGGATTGGGCTGGACAATTTCTCGGAAGAATATGCTATTACGGATAACTATGAAGAGGCGGATGCCGTTCTGGTCAGAAGTGCCAGTGTTCATGAACTGGACCTGCCGGATTCTCTGCAGGCAATTGCCCGGGCCGGAGCAGGAGTGAACAATATACCGCTTGATAAATGCGCTGAAAAAGGGATTGTTGTTTTCAATACGCCGGGGGCTAATGCCAATGGTGTTAAGGAATTAGTACTTGCCGGACTGTTTCTGGCATCCCGTGACATTATCGACGGCGTAAACTGGGTAAATACTGTTAAAGATGATCCGGATATTGCTAAACTTGTTGAGAAAAATAAGGCCAAGTATGCAGGTATTGAAATCAGCGGTAAGAAACTGGGTGTGATCGGGCTTGGAGCGATTGGGGTTCTCGTAGCGAATGCGGCGATGAAACTTGGCATGGAAGTATACGGGTATGATCCGTTCATTTCTGTCCGCTCGGCATGGCATTTGTCTAAATATATCAAGCCGAGCAAATCCTTGGCGGAGATTTATAAAGAATGTGATTTTATCAGCATCCATGTACCTTTGTCCGATGCAACTCAAGGCATGCTGAATGAAGAAGCCTTCAAGATGATGAAGAACGGCGTCCGCATTCTAAATTTCTCGCGCGATTCTTTAGTCAACGAAGAAGATATGATTGCAGCACTAAAAGTTGGCAAGGTATGCAAATATGTTACCGACTTTCCTACTCCTAAGATGGCGTCTCTGAATGAAGTCATTGCTATTCCTCACTTGGGGGCCTCCACCTGTGAGTCAGAGGATAACTGTGCGGTGATGGCTGTCAGCCAGCTTATGGATTATCTTGAAAACGGCACGATCAGAAATTCCGTGAACTATCCGGACTGCGACAACGGTTATCCTGATAATGCCGGCCGCCTCGGGATTCATCACAAAAATATCCCGAATATGATTGGTCAGTTCACTTCGGCCCTGGCTCAGGAGAATATTAATATCTCTGATATGATTAATAAAAGCAAAGGCCAGTATGCCTATACCTTGGTTGATATTGAGACACCATCCACACCGGAAATAAAGCAGAAAATTGAAGCAATTGAAGGAGTCTACAGAGTCAGAATCGTAAAGTAATGAAAATTGATATGGTTGGTAATGAGGAGGGTTGGATTTGGCTACGATCAGACCGTTTAAAGCGCTGCGGCCGAGGGAAGAGCTTGCCGCGAAAGTCGCAGCACTTCCTTATGATGTCTATAACCGCGAAGAAGCATTGGCTGAAGTAAGAAAAGAACCGTTGTCATTTTTGCACATTGACCGGGCAGAGACCCAGTTCGCTTCTGAGGTCAGTCCTTATGATACCCGGGTCTATGAGAGAGCGAGAGACAGTCTGCAGGAAATGATCCAAAACGGCGTTTTTGTCAGGGAGGATAGACCCTGCTATTATGTGTATGAACTGGTGATGAATGGCCGTTCCCAGACGGGCTTGGTCGGTTGTGCCGCGATTGATGATTACCTGAACAATGTTATCAAAAAACATGAAAAAACCAGAGAAGATAAGGAAATTGACAGAATCAATCATGTCGACATTTGCAAGGCCCAGACCGGCCCGATCTTTTTGGCTTATCGGTCTCAACAGGGAATTAATGAGGTTGTCAGCCGAATTAAACAAGAAAGCCCCCTCTATGATTTCATTGCTCTGGACGGAATCAGACATACCGTTTGGAAAATAGACGGGGATCATGATTTGGCTGCGGTCTATTCCGGATTTCAAAATACCCGGAGCATCTATATTGCGGATGGACACCACAGAGCGGCTTCGGCGGTAAAAGTAGGCTTGCGCAGAAGAGACGCCCATCCCGGTTTTACCGGAGAGGAAGAATTCAATTATTTTCTTTCTGTCCTTTTCCCGCACGATCAACTGATGATCCTGGATTACAATAGAGTGGTCAAAGATCTTAATGCTTATCAGAAAGATGCCCTGCTGAATGAAATAGAAAAAGCATTTATTGTAACCAAAATGGAGGCTGAACCCTATAAACCTCAGAAAAAAGCGGTCTTTGGCATGTATTTGGAAGAATCATGGTATAAACTGGAGGCTAGGGATGAGATTCTTTGCGATGATCCTGTGGAAGGCTTGGACGTTTCACTGCTGCAAAATCATCTCTTAACACCGATCCTGGATATCAAAGATGTCAGAACGGATAAACGAATCGATTTTGTCGGTGGTATACGTGGCCTTAAGGAACTGGAAAAGCGGGTGGCCAGTGATATGAAACTTGCCTTTTCGATGTATCCGACATCGATTGATGAACTTTTTGCGGTATCTGATGCAGATAAGCTTATGCCGCCCAAATCTACCTGGTTTGAACCCAAACTGAGAAGCGGACTGCTTATTCACGAACTGGAATAGGGATGACTTGCAACCCGGTATAGTACTATACCGGGTTAGTATCTGGTTTGCCGTGAAAAATATTTTTGAGCCATACACATAGGATCATAGTGTTTGTTTCATGATAAAGTCAGATGATATTTTAATAGTTAATGAGGTACTGGAAAATATTATTTATATGTTTGACGAATTATCCCAAGAAAATCCGTCTAAATAATAGGGCGGTTGTTTATTCTATGAGTGAAAGCATGAGTGATCGGAGAGTAATCGGAGGTAACTATGTCAATCAATGTTACGGATGAATTTCTTAAGCTTGTTTCCATTGACAGTCCGTCCAAAAAAGAAGGGAAACTCGCAGGCTATCTAAAACGAAGGCTGAAGGAGCTCGGTGCTGATGTCTATGAGGACCATTCCGCCGTCAGAACCGGAAGTGATACAGGTAACCTGATTGCAGTACTGCCGGGCAACTGTGAGGGTGCACCTGTGATCATGCTTGCAGCTCATATGGATACAGTAGCATCGACCGAAGGAATGACACCCCGGATTGAGGAAGGGGTCATCCACAGCGATGGACAAAGCATCCTAGGGGCGGATGATAAAGCCGGAATAGCCGTGATACTTGCAGTACTGAGCAGGCTTCAGGAAGACAAGCATATCCTGCATAGTCCGGTTGAAGTTGTCCTGACAGTCCAGGAAGAAATTGGTCTTTATGGTATAAAAAATCTCGATTATGCCCTTAAAGCTGACTTCGGCTATGTCTTGGATGGTGACGGCCCTGTGGGTACGGTGGTTCACGCAGCACCTTCTCATATCACGCTTGATCTGGTTATTCAGGGTAAAGCTGCACATGCGGGCCTGGCACCTGAAACGGGCGTGAATGCAATTGTCGTTGCGTCCAAAGCCATTGCGGACTTGAAATCAGGAAGGATAGACCAGGAAACAACGAGTAATTTCGGGATCATTACCGGTGGAACAGCACGCAATGTGGTTGCCGAAAAGGTACAAATCACAGCAGAGGTACGAAGTCATGATCAAGCGAAACTTGAAATTGAAACCGATAAAATTCTTGAAAAATTTGAAACTGTTGCAGCTAAGAACCAGGCAAATTTCAGCTATACGAAAGAACTCGCCTATGAAGCGTTTTGCATAGACCCTGCACATCCAGCTGTTCAAAATTTACTGAAGGCAGGGAAGACACTCGGCATTCACACGGAGTTAACTTCAACCGGCGGAGGACTTGATGCCAATATCTTAAATTCCCGCGGCATACCATGTCTGGCACTGGGCCTCGGCAATCATAAACCGCATACGCGCGAAGAATATGTCGAAATTGACCAGATGGAAAAATCCGTCGAATTCGTACTTGAGGCTTTGTCTTTTTCATAGGATATACTGAGGTGACGACAAATGTGGGAACGTATTCGTCGTGAACTTTTAGTGGAATACTATTGGTGGAAAAGGCAAAAATTAAATAAAAGACGTTCGGATAGTCCAATTGGTCTTCTGGGAATACTGTTAATAACCGTCGGAATTATTCTGATGGTGATCATCGGGCAGGGTATTGGGGCACTGTTCCGTAATATGATACCTTTCGTAAGCGGAACACAGGTTGCCGGTACCTACTGGTCTTCCGTTTTTTTGGCGTTAAAGATCAGCCTGCTGTTAATCGTGATGATGATTGGTTTTGCCGGCATCATCATCTATAAATTATTCGGACGTAAAAAATGAAGAGTTCCGTCGATAATTGACTTCCAAGAAAAAAATGTTTGAATATAAACATTTGTGTATGTTTGTTGCCTTAAAAGAATAATAAAATAGATTCTTAAGATATTGTACAAGTCTTATTGCAGGCAGCAGTAATATCTGCTAAAATT
The DNA here is from genome assembly GCF_004343605.1 of Dehalobacter sp. 12DCB1. Taxonomy (GTDB): domain Bacteria; phylum Bacillota; class Desulfitobacteriia; order Desulfitobacteriales; family Syntrophobotulaceae; genus Dehalobacter. The sequence goes on along the minus strand of NZ_POSF01000021.1, from coordinate 50,413 downwards.
GATAAATTGAGGGGGGGTAAGATTTTTGGATAGTTTTTCCAATATTGTGCAAGAAATTTTTAACATTATTATGATTTCTTTACAAGTCATCATTATTTTTGTGACTTTGTATTATTTTATTTTATCGATTCTGGGGATGCATCGGAAACCTGAAGATGATGAATTTGAACCCAAGAATAGATTTGCGATTGTCGTTGCCGCCCATAATGAGCAAAGGGTAATCGCGCCACTGATTAACAACCTTAAAAATCTGGATTATCCGAGAGAACTTTTTGACATCTTTGTTGTGGCCGATAATTGCACCGATAACACTGCTTACCTGGCAAAAAAAGCTGGAGCCTATGTGTACAAGCGTTTTGATGAGACAAAACGCGGGAAAGGCTATGCCTTGGAATACTTATTTGCGAAGATTTTTGCTTTAGACCATACGTATGATGCTTTTGTTTTGTTTGATGCCGATAATCTCGTCAAGGGTAACTTCCTCAGAGAGATGAATAAAAAGCTCTGCCAGGGAGATCAAATCATTCAGGGCTATGTGGATTCTAAGAACCCTTATGATACCTGGGTCACCACTTCATTTTCAATTGCATTTTGGATGATGAATAGGCTGGTCCAGCTGGCCAGGTTTAATTTCGGAGTTTCCAATACCCTGGCTGGTACGGGGATGTGTATTTCCTACGATGTACTTAAGAAATTTGGCTGGGGAGCTCACTCTTTGGTTGAAGATCTTGAGTTTACGATGAAAGCCTTGGTATATGGGATAAAAACCAGCTGGGCGCATGACGCGGTCGTTTATGACGAGAAGCCGCTAAGTTTTGTACAGTCCTGTCATCAGAGGAAACGCTGGGCTCAGGGGCAGGTTGACGTTGCCTGCAGATATTTGCCTATTCTTCTTGTAAAAGGATTCCGCGAGAAAAAGTGGCTGTATTTCGATGCAGCGATGCATCTCTTTCAGCCGTTCTTCCTGATTATTTCGGCTTCGTTTATTTTGATGCAGGTGTTATTCTTTCTGCGCCCTTATTATGTCAACTTGTTTATTGACTATATTCCTGCAGGAGTCTGGCAGGTTCTTTCCGGAAGTGTTATTGTTTTTGCCATATTGTCCCTGTACTTGGACAAAAAGCCTACCAAGGCCTATTTTGGCTTGATTCTGTATCCGATCTTTATGTACAGCTGGATACCGATCATTATTGCCGGGTTCATTCACCGCAACAAGAAAGAGTGGTCGCATACGCTACATACCCGCTCGATCAATTATGAGGAAATTCGTGCGGAAGAAAAAGTATCGACCAGCTGACAGTCTCAAGGTAAATGAAGACCCGGTTTTACCCGGGTCTTTTAGCGTGCTGCAGAATAACAATCCACAAAAAATGTCCCAAAAAATGTCTTGTTTTTACGCAAAAAATCCTTTGACACACCATCGATATTTGTGTATACTATAATTCGTCACAGCAAGCCTGGGCGATTAGCTCAGCTGGGAGAGCGCCTGCCTTACAAGCAGGATGTCGGCAGTTCGATCCTGTCATCGCCCACCAAATATGGCCCCGTAGCTTAGTGGTTTAAAGCGCCTGCCTGTCACGCAGGAGATCGTCGGTTCAAATCCGATCGGGGTCGCCATAACAGAAGTCCGAGGCCAGAAGCCCGAGGTCCGAAAGGGAGAGGGCACTGGCTTGGATAAAAAGATGTTAGGTAGGATGTGTGATGATTCGCCAGAATCGAGCATCTGACATCGTACCGCAGACATCGAAATATGCCTCGGTAGCTCAGTCGGTAGAGCAGAGGACTGAAAATCCTCGTGTCGGCGGTTCGATTCCGTCCTGAGGCACCATGATCATGCGGGTGTAACTCAGTGGTAGAGTGTCACCTTGCCAAGGTGAAAGTCGCGAGTTCGAATCTCGTCACCCGCTCCAGTAGTAAACTTAAGGCGGCATAGCCAAGTGGTAAGGCAGAGGTCTGCAAAACCTTTATCCCCCAGTTCAAATCTGGGTGCCGCCTCCAAACGCCGAAGTGGCGGAACTGGCAGACGCACGGGACTTAAAATCCCGCGAGGTTTACCCCTCGTACCGGTTCGATTCCGGTCTTCGGCACCAATTTTGGGTTTGTAGCTCAGCTGGTTAGAGTACTGCGTTGACATCGCAGGGGTCGGAGGTTCGAGTCCTCTCAAACCCACCAAAATTGAAATGATTCTAAATGAGATAAATAACATGTGAGGCTGAACGATAATCGTAGCTTAATGCTTGTAAAAACATCTAAATATCTCAAAGTATCCGGTCAAGAAATAATAACTCTAGAATTATCTAGGGTTATTTTTTATTATCCGTATGATCGCTGTTATTTGAAATGTATTTATTCTATCTACTTTATTTCTTGCTCCAAATTACGAAATGCAGGAGTGTCAAAAAACTCCACGATATTAATATTCAAGCCATCACAGATTTTCTTAATAGTTGATATGGTTGGATTCTCGCTTATACCGCTAATAATGTTATTCAGTGTTGACTGAGTAACGCCGGAGATGGTTCCTAATTTGTTGAGCGTAATTCCTTTTTGAGTGCATAATTCCCTTATTCTATCGGCTACCACTTTTCCTATAGTCATAAAATCATCCTAACTATAAATAGTTAATATTAAGTTTATACACTAATAACTAAAATAATTAACTATATATGGTTGACAGCTTAATATTTTTTGGTATATTAACTATATATAGTTAATATACCAAGGAGAGGGAAGACAATGCTGGATTACGAGAGAATATATTTCCAACTAGCTGCGAAAGTCGTTGATGCCATCAATATACTTATAGAAGCACAGCAGCAAGGGGAAAGGGGTTATATTGAAGGGGAAAGACCAATTTTGATAATTGCAAAGGGTGAAGAAGAAAAAAAGGATTAAGGTAATTTGTTCAAGTCTTGTCAGTCCGACCATATTTTATCATTCAAAATGATCTTAAATGTCAAACCGAAATTTCATTATTATTTAAATAATGGAGTTTCTTTTTTTGCCTATATGATTAACAGAATAATAGAGGAATATAATGGATTATGTTGAATTATTGAAAATAGAAGAATAAATGGATATTGTTAATTAAGGTATTATAGACCAAATATGGATTTATATATAGTTACAATCGGAGGACGGTTTATGAGAGGGAACGAATTTTACGATATAAATTATGCTATGGACTTAATTTATTCTACATTGGAAATTGAATCAGAAAACAAGGAAACGTTACCATATTTTTTTATTGTTGGTGCAGGTATATCTATTCCTGAAATTCCAGGAGCTGAAGAGATAATTACTGCATGTATTGAGAAGGTAAAAAATCGATATAGTCAAAACATTAACCGCTTTGAAGAGATACATAAAAATGCACCGGAGAAAAATTTAAGCAGTAAAAAATATTCGTACTGGATTGAGCAAGCTTATCCAAACAGAATAAACCGTAGCAACTATTTTAAAAGCATAATTAAGGATTCGAAAATTTCAGCAGCGAATATTTTACTTGCACAGCTTATACAGTCAAAAAAAGTTGCTACTACTGTTTTTACAACAAATTTTGATAACAAACTTAAGCAGGCACTTGATTTAATGGGAGTGTCTGATGTTTTTGTAGCAGATAACCATTTAGATAACTTATCTATAGATGTAAGCAGTCCTGATATTCAAATAGCCCATGTACATGGGTCTTATCAATTTTATGATTGTGCTAATCTTGATTATGAAGTAAGTGAAGTGACAGGGCAGAATGGACTAACAAGTGTGGCTCAGGCATTACGAAGCTTTCTTCAATTTAAGGCCCCAATTATTATAGGTTATAGTGGATGGGAAAACGATGCAATTATGAATTGTCTTCAAGAAAGAATTACTTATCCTATACCATATAACTACATCTGGGTGTGTCACTCAATCAATGACTACTATAAATTACCAGGATGGTTAAAAGAATGCCCAAATATTAAATTCATAAGTGAATATGAGAATAGTAATAAATGTAATGATAAAGAAGCAAGTGATAAATTTAGCCCATATAATCAAAACGAATCAGATGCATTAACAATTGCAGCATCAACATTCATTGCAAGTATTATCGCAAAGATGAAAATTGATACACCAACAATTTTTGTTAACCCCTATCTATACTATTCTGAAATGCTCCAAAAAATATTACCAGAAAATGAAGATGTATTATATCTTAAACGTTGGGCTGAAAGAATGCGGTATCTTGAACAAAATATCTCTTTGACTGAAAGTAAAATCCAAGGTCTTCAATTAGCATCAAACAGGAAGGATGGTAAACAAATTACTTCATGTATGACCAACTTGGTGAATGATTCTTTGATACATGCTGATTGTGAATATATATATAAGTCAATTATTAAACAGATACTATCAGATGAAAATATATTTACAGAGATAGAGGATGCAATTAAATTATGCCAATCATTTATATTATTTATAAAGAACCATAAACCGGAGTTAGATTCTAATAACTGTACGATTGATGCTTTACATGATGTTATGTTCAATAAGTTACTCAAGAGGAACTACAAAGAACGGATTATTATAATTGACGATATTTATGAATTCTCAAAGGATTATAAAGAATTATTAGAGATTAGTATCACAGCACTTGGTGTAAAATCTTCGTTAATAGACGATGAAAATGAATCTCTTAACTTTTTAAGTCAACTGCTTGATATGTCCATAGGGTATGAAAATGAAAAAGCTATTTCGTATATAAGATGTATCGCATTATCCCATAAATCTCTCTTAGTGAAAAATATTCAGGAATCATGTGATCTTTGGATGCAAGCAGATGAAATATTGTCCAAATTAAATTCCTCAATATTGAAGATTCAATTATTAGAAGCTAAAGCAAAAATAGGATCAAAAATAGAAGATACAGAATTAAAAAGTAAGTGGTTAATTTCTGCATTGGATGGAGTGTTTTTATATAAGATCGAAGACAATTTAAAAACTTATATTCAAGTCATGTCAATATTGTTATCGCATAAATCAATTATTTTATCAAATTATCTTAATGAGAAAATTACAAAATTTATAGAGGCTATATATGATAAAGGATACCTATTTGTGGATTGTGAAATAATTTTGCAATTTACTGAAATAGCTAATTACTATTTAGAATTATACAAAGATAATAAAAAAAATAAGATAATTGTAAAGCTTGGGGAAATGATCTTGCAATTTGAAACAAAAATGCCATGTGAATGTAAGTATTATAATTACAATCTTAGTAAGACTTTATCAAATTTAGTTCTTTGTTCTGCAACAGAAATTACTAAAGATTTAAAGGCTAATTATTTTCAAAAACTTAGAGCATTATCAAATAATAATACAGATATTCTTCTAATATTAAATAATACAATAAGAAAAGTATCAGAGATTATAAATGAACAAGATCTAATAGAAATGGGAATAAAAAAAGATTTTGAAAATGTAAAAGACATTGATGAATTATCAAAAGGCTATCAAGAATATCATAATAATGACTATAGTACTGCGGAACAAATATTCTCTAATTTGGTTACTTGTTCATCAAAAGAAATTAGTGATTTGGCTCGAAATAATTTAGCATATATGATAAGAAGAAAAGAATCTTCTTTAATTAGTCCAACAGTTTTTGAATTACTTAATCCTATAGATGATAAAAATGCCTTTAAACATATGAATTTTATTTTGTATTATCTTGAAACGAAGAACTCAGGATATGATCAGTGTAAGATATCTTATCAGCATCTTAAGGAGGAGGATCTTGATCTTCAACCGGTAATTGATTGGTGGAAAGACGAAATAACTGTTGGAAACGAGGAAAGCAAAATAGCTCTAATTATTTTAAATAGTATCATTAATACTGAAAAGGAAATTGAGTTAGGGAATATTGACAGTGAAAAATATGATATAGTGCTTTTGCAGCAATTGTTAGAATTAAGGTAATGAGTTTTATTTTCCAAAGCTAGTAACACAAAATTTTAACTTTTCCCAAGATTGATATAGTTTCCTTAATGGTATAAATTGGAATATACTTACTTTCTTTTTGGTTTGGCGTTTGAGAAGTTTGAAAACATTGTAAGGAGTTTCGGAAGAAGGATACTCCTGTAATTGATTGAGGGTTGTGCCGTACATCAAAACCGGGATATAGCGGGCATTCAGTTTGCCGGGTTGTCCGTTTTAATATCCAAATTCGTTCTAATCGCGGGCGAATATTTTTGCAGCGTCTTAACCATGTTCGCCGCAATCTCCAAGGCTTTTTTCCGGTTGACTTCTTTTCGCGCCGTAGCTACTCTGCTTTGGGTAACGAGTATTTTTAGTAGTTCATTATAGGCGCTAAGCTTGGATGACCGCTTGGGAAAAACTAAGATTCGAATCCAGATTCGAATCTGGCAAGTTCCCGCGGGGAGAGGCTGTCCGAATTCCTTGTAGATTCACTCCCCATATGGAATCACTGCCTTGGCTTCCGTCAGGCAGGCCCCGATTCATGATTTTGTCGGTCCGGCTTTTAATTAAATTAATCAAATATATTCCAAGTAATTAAATTATAATACAAAGAATACACTCAAAATACAAAACATTACATTCCCAACTTTGAAAAATAGCCTCCTTTATAGTTAATTTATAAAACAATTAACTATAAAGAGAGGTTATTTTTTATTTGGGATAATCGTATAAAATAGGTGTATCGTTATAAGGTTCTTGAATTGGGATAAAATATAGAATAAACAATACGTGGAAGGTTTACTTGTAAGGGAATATTAAAGGATGGACTGGCCATGAAGAAGAAAATTGTCTTGCTTTCTTTAACAGTACTTCTATTTGGGTTAGGCATTACAGCCATTGCCTATTATAATACGCCTATTAAAGATTACCTATTTGGTTGGACAACACACTCACAAACCCAAACCAATGGTCAGGATCAAACACAAAGCCCCCGGAATGATACCACGGTACCTTATCAACAGCCACAGGCAGGAGCGGACAATGAACAAACTCTACCTACAGACAGTTTTGCTATCCGCGGAGTTATTGAAGGGTTCTACGGAACCCCCTGGACCATGGCGCAAAGAACCAACATGCTTACCTTTATTGGCCAACACCATTTAAACACGTATGTCTATGCTCCCAAGGATGACCCTTATCAGCGGACCAATTGGTCAGACCTTTACCCAATTGGACAACTACAGCAGATGAAGAATTTGGTGCAAAGTGCAAAAGCGAATGGAGTTAATTTTGTTTATTCTATTTCTCCTGGTATCCCGTCACCGCTGCCTGGTGAAACATTGACCTCAGCAATGGTTGCCAACTCCATTACCTTTACATCTAAAGCCGATGTACAACTGCTTGAAAGCAAAATTGATCAGTTGCGTTCGATTGGAGTTCACACTTTTATGCTTTCATTTGATGATGTTCAACACTACTTGAAGAGTTCTGACCAACAAGTGTATGGTTCTGATTATCCTAAGGCTCATATCGATTTAGCAAATAAATTGCTTGAGGATGAGACTGTAAAAGATTCAAGTTTCAGGCTTTGGCTTGCTCCCACAGACTACTACGGTCTTAAGGACAGCGCCTATTGGACTACAATACGGTCACATCTAGATCCCTCTATACAGGTGATCTGGACAGGGTCTTGGGTCTTAAACCAATCCATTACAAGTAGTGAAGCTGACCAAGTACGGCGGCTTTTGGGTAGGAAACCTCTTATCTGGGACAATTATCCGGTCAACGACTATACCTATGCGGTAAAGAAAGCGCCACAACTATTTATGGGACCATTGATCAATCGTTCGAAGGATTTGTCGGCATACACGAGTGGCATGTTAGCAAATCCCATGCTCCAACCCGAAGCGTCAAAAATCGCACTTTATACTATTTCTCAATATCTATACAATCCCAGCACATACCAGCCGCTTCAAGCCTGGGACGAGGCGTTCCAGAGCATGTCTGGCATAGGCGATGCATTGGCCTTCCGTAAATTTTGTCAATATTCAAGCCAAAGTACACTTGATACGAGTGACAATACTGGGTTTTCCAAATTAGCCGACGCTTTTTGGCAAGAATACCAATCAGGGCAGCATGGACCCAGTGAATTAGAACTTCGTAAAGAATTACAATTACTGAGTGATTTGCCCGATAATCTTAAGAAGACGATAACCAACCAACAGCTTTTAGCAGAAATTAGCCCATGGGCAATAAAACTGAGCGAAGAAGGGCAAGCGGGACTACAGGCTTTAGTATATTTAGATTTATCGAACAATGATCCGCAAAAGCTCACGGCTAAGCAGCAACTTCAAACAAGCTTGCAACAGTTGCGAAACAACAACTTACAAATTGGTTCTGAAGTTCTATCGTTTATTAATAAGGCGGGATCTAATTAGGGTTTGCTAAATAACAGCTAAATCCATTTTTATTTGCCTAAAACTGAAATAGCGCTATTAAGGTTGTAAGTACCCGTACTATGATTGATCATGATCAGATCCGCTTTTTGGTCACCATTAATATCCGCAAGAGCTACCTCTGTATTTCCTGATCCCCATGGCCCAAAGCTTCCGCCAGATACAAATTCTCTTCCATCCATGGTGAAACTTTTCCAAAGACCATCTGGACTGTGAACCATCACATCATCTTTATTGTCACCATTAATGTCGGCCGCAAATAGCTTAAAATCTCTACTGATGCTAAATTGACTGTTCCAGCGTTTAGGGGAAAGAGAAAAACCGTGTGCTTTTACCCCGACCAATACCTGCCATGTATCTGTGTCAAAATTAATTCCTAAAATATCACTTGTGCCATCGCCATTAAAATCTCCTGTTAATAGTTTCAAAGATTTTGCTTTAAGCAGATTAAAGGATTGCCATGTTATATCCGAAAAACAGCCGCCTTGATTGATAGCTCTGCCAATCCTGCCATTGTCCCGGTCATAAAGGAGCAGGTCCGTTAATCCGTCCCCGTTAAGCTCGCCAGCCACGGGATCAACGTTTTGAAAATCATTCAAAGCCTGCCATTTCAGATAATTGGGAATGAATTTATTTCCGTTGTTTTCCGCTAAAATCATACTCCCCGAAACAGTGTTTAGGAGCAACAAATCTTGTTTGTCCTTATTTTTAAAATACCCGACGATCGGTATCGTTCCACTGTCCAGAGATAAGTCTTTAAGCCATACACCCAAGTCTTGAAATGCATTTATATCTTTCCTGGGTGCATACCAGGAGGCCGAATATCTGAACATATGCCATTGATTCGTTTTCTTGTTCCAGATCAGCACGTTTTTTCCAGATGCACCCGTCACAAACTGACCGGTAAAGACTTCATCCCTCGGGTCAAACTGAATATTTTCCGCCCTTTGGGCAGGTACAAAACCTACGAGTGAATAGATCGAGACAAAAGCGTATCTTCTGTTTTTTAGTTCCTTTACAAGCTGGTGCAAAAGGGAATTTTCATCATAAATATACTGAACTTCTCCGTTTTTTTGCTGGACTTTCTTTATAAACTGAAACTCATAGGTAGGATGGACGTATAGGGACGCCAGTGTTCCGTTTTTTGCCGGATCATCCAAGACAGCCAGCATAGCGGCAAGCCGCTCCGGGGAATTTAAATGCCCTAAAGGAGCAGGCACAACATCGAGGCCGCAATAATATTCTTGATGCTGATTTACGACGCTATTGCTTTTCCAGGCCTCAGGATAGTAATAATTGTTTTCATAGATCAAACCGATCTGTTCTTGAAAAGCGACAAGTTGCTGGGGTGAAGCGCTGTAATGCGGCGTTTCCCAGTAGGCCGGACGAATCCCTGCTTGATCAAACAGCGCAATCGCTTTTTCAGCCCGCTCTTTGGCATAGGCGTATGTATTGGGCACGTCGGGATTTTTTGCCGAGCTGTAGAATTCATATCCTGACACGCTATTGCTGTTCCCGCTCTGGTGGGTATAGCCGTGGACCCCGATGATACCGCCTTTTTCTTCAAGGCTTTTAATGGTAGAGACAAATTTCCGAGCATATTCCGTATGATCGGTAATGGCAACATCATAGTTCCTGCCGGGTACAACCATCCTGGGAATCAAAGAGACTTCAAACGGTATCCCCTCTTGTTTAAGATAATCTGCCAGTACAATCAGTTTATCGAGGTTTTCCTGGCTTGTGTATTCTTCCCCGGGACCTACATCCTCTAATCTTAATAAGGCCGGCAGCTTCTCGGAGAATTGTTCCTTTGAGATATTGCTCGGACGGGTAGATAAACTGGAATGAGCAATTACTGTTAAAAAAAGTGTACATGTTAATGCAATTGCAAATACTTTTTCTCTAAACATAAAATAAATATCCTCATAAAAAAATAATTAGGGTTCGCATAACGAATAATAAATTTCTATCAGACAGACCAATTTAATCTAAATAGTTTCCAGAAATGGCCACCCCAAATTTGAGCCAAAGAGTTTATACATATCCGTATACTCCTAAAGTGCACGCTTTTTTAGAAAAAATACTGCTTTACTATGCATTATTTTACCATAAAATGCGCCTTTGGGAACCGTTATGCAAACTCCAAATAAATAAAAAACCTCACTTTCCTAAATTGAAAGGGAACAGCCATTGCCATCGGTATAAATACCATTCAATTCTAGCCCCATATTTTTATACATAAAAGCATTAAAACTGAGAGACATTAAAATATCAAAATTTAAAACTATGGGGGTATCCAAAAAATGAAAGACCCAATTTGTGCTGCTACCATTGCGGGTATTATTGGCGCAACTGTTATGGACTTCTTATCTTATATCCTTATTGTTTTAGGAATCCCGATGACATCTCCATGGAATATAGCCGCAGATGTTTTCCTAAGTTGGAGCCTAGTCAATTCCCCTATCGGGATATTCTTAGGAATCGTCGGGACAATGGCTTTGAGCATTGGCACAACGATATTATTAGTTATCGTCATGAAAATGACCGGAAAAGATTTTGCCATTTTAAAAGGGGTTATCATAGCCAACATGGTCGGGTTTGCTTCCATGGGGTTATTTATGCCCTTATTGAATATTGCCCCTCAAATACAATTCCAACCTCTTACCAATCTGTTTGCTCTGATAATTTTGACTATCTTCGGTGTGATAACTTCTTTCATCCTTAAGAAATACGGCACGTTTATTAGAAATCTATAGAAGTTATAGGATAATCATAGTCTATCTTACCCGGAGTAAAAGCGCCTTTTGTTTAATCATTATACCATACAGCTTGCAGCAGATCTCTTGCTCGTTGATTTAAGCTATTTTATTGACATTGTCCAGATTGTCCACTATAGTAACGTTGATAGTTTATAAAGACACAGACCATAGCAGAGGGTGGAGATTTTCATGCAGCTAGCTTCCCAGGACAGAGCGCCTATTTATGAAGCCCTTCAAAAATATAAAGCAATGCGGATCGTACCGTTTGATGTGCCTGGGCACAAACAAGGGAGAGGCAACCCGGAGCTCAGGGAGTTTCTCGGGGAAAGGTGTCTTTCTGTTGATGTCAATGCCATGAAACCTTTAGATAATCTTGGACATCCTGTTTCGGTCATCAAAGAGGCAGAGGAACTGGCTGCGGATGCCTTTGGCGCCTACCATGCGTTTTTCATGGTCAATGGAACGACCTCGGCAGTCCAGGCGATGATCATGAGCGTATGCAAACAGGGCGATAAGATCATTATGCCGCGCAATGTTCATAAAAGTGCCATTAATGCACTGATTATCAGTGGGGCCATCCCGGTATATGTGAATCCGGGAGTCAATAATGTGCTCGGCATACCTTTGGGAATGTCGATCAGCGAAGTAAAAAAAGCGATGGAGCAGCATCCCGATGCAAAGGCCATTTTTATTAATAATCCTACCTACTACGGGATATGTTCAGACTTAAAGACCATTACCGAACTTGCTCACCAAAAAGGTATGTTTGTACTGGCCGATGAAGCCCATGGCACCCACTTTTACTTCGGTGAAAACCAACCGCTGAATGCCATGGCCGCAGGGGCAGATATGGCGGCGGTCAGTATGCATAAAACTGGAGGAAGCTTAAGCCAAAGCTCTTTTTTGTTAATTGGCAGCCGTCTAAATATTGGACATGTCCGGCAGATCATCAATCTGACCCAGACGACCAGCGCTTCTTACCTACTTTTGTCTTCTTTGGATATTTCCAGACGCAACCTTGCACTTGACGGGAAAAATATCTTTGCCAAAGTAACTTCCCTTGCCAACTATGGACGCGACGAAATTAACAAAATTGGCGGATATTATGCATTCTCGAAAGAACTGATCAATGGAGATTCGATTTTTGATTTTGATACGACCAAGCTTGTCGTACATACCCGGGATATAGGGCTGGCGGGAGTGGAGGTCTACGATATACTTCGGGATAATTACGATATCCAGATCGAATTCGGCGATATTGGAAATATTCTGGCGATTATCTCTGTTGGCGACAGGGCGCTGGCCTTGGAGCGTCTGGTCTCGTCCCTGTCGGAGATCAAAAGGCTTTATATGCGTGATAAGACAGGTATGTTTGATCATGAGTACATTACGCCTGATGTCGTCATGGCTCCGCAGCGCGCGTTTTATTCAGAACAGCATTCCGTGCCTATCCGAGACAGCGCCGGACAGATCAGCGGGGAGTTTGTGATGGCCTATCCTCCGGGGATTCCAATACTCGCGCCTGGAGAGCGGATCACTGAGGAAATCATTGATTACATTGTCTATGCCAAGAGTAAAGGAAGCTTTCTTACCGGGACGGAAGATATGTTTATTGAAAATATCAGGGTTGTGGGGGAATGAAATATGGAATTATGGTATACGGAACAGCATACCCAAAATGTCCGTTTTACCATCAAGGTCGATGAACAGCTCTATAACGGACAGAGCGAATACCAACGAATTGACGTCTTTAAGTCCAAAGAGTTCGGCACGTTCTTAACGCTGGACGGGCTGATGATGGTTACAGAAAAAGACGAATTTATTTATCATGATATGATTGTGCATGTCCCTATGGCAACGAATCCAGGGATTAAGAACGTCATGGTGATTGGCGCCGGAGATGGCGGCACTGTCAGAGAGCTTACCCGCTATGACGGGATTGAAAACATCGATATGGTGGAAATTGACAAGATGGTGGTCGACGTGTGCCGGGAATATCTGCCTCAGACAGCCAGCAAGCTAGATGACCCCAGGGTGCATCTTTATTTTGAGGACGGACTTAGATTTGTCCGTTCCAGGGAGAACACCTATGACCTTGTGATTGTTGATTCTACCGATCCATTCGGGCCGGGGGAAGGGCTCTTTACCAGAGAGTTTTATGGCAACTGCTTTAAAGCGTTAAAAGAAGACGGCATTCTGGTCAATCAGCATGAAAGCCCTTACTATGATGAGTATGCGCAGGCCATGCAAAGGGCCCATAAACGCATTCGGGAATACTTCCCGATTTGTAAAGTATACCAGGCTCATATTCCGACCTATCCTTCAGGCCACTGGTTATTTGGTTTTGCTTCCAAAAAATATGACCCTGTAATGGATGTCAAAGAAGAAACCTGGAATCAACTCGGGATCAAAACAAGGTATTATAATACGGATATCCACAAAGGAAGCTTTGCGCTTCCGACTTATGTGAAGGACCTCTTGACAGATACCGTGGAGTAAAAGCAGAATGCCATCTGTACGATACACTGGAGTAATGACATATCGCATAAAAAATCGCTCTGGGGCCTCAAAAGACTTCAGGGCGATTATTATTTCATAGTCATTATGCTATAAAGATTGATACTAATATTTTTGGGCCTGTCTGCGTGCCACAATATCCGCGTGCCATGGATGGCACAATCCGAAGAAAAGGCCGCGCTTCGCCATCCAGGCTCCGCTCGTCGCGGAACTGTGGCACGCAGACTGATCATAGGGTTATTCAAGCAGGTCTGTATGCCAGAATGCAGCTCGTTATTTGTGTAGTAACTTTAAGAACTTTTACTAGACAGCGATTCCAAGACAAGGTTAACTTCAAAAAAACCTTTCATAAACTCCAGATTAGGTCTCCGTAATGGATGGCCAGCGTCAAGCGGAGCATGGATTGCGTAGCGCGGCTCTTTGTGCCAGGGAGGGCACAAGAGCCGAAAACGGCCATCCATTACGGAGACTAGCCCGAGCAAAACTATCATTGTTCTTAACGGGATATAGAAATCGGTCTGCTAGGCATTTAAATGCTTCTGTAAAGTTTCAATATGGTGATACTCATCGCTTAAATTCTTTTGGATCACGGCGAGTGTTTCGGGCTCCCATTTCGCTGAATTGATGATTTTCTGATAGTCGGTCACGGCTTTTTGTTCTGTCCAGATCCCGGCATTCAGCATGGATTTTTCTCCCCGCAGGCGGCTGAAAAGACCAATGAACATTCCGACAAGCCAGAATAACCACCGTAAAGGGCTTGGGCTCCAGCCATATTCATAAAGTTTGATCTGATAATCCTGGACATGGGTCATCTCATTGGCCATAGCCTGAATGATCAGTCTGTTTAGATCGTTTGGAGCGCCGGCGATCTGGAATTTATAAATATTGACGGCCATGATCTCAAAAGTATGCAGTTTTCTCAGACCCCTGCGGACCATTGTGAGCTGGGCAGGGTCAATATTATCTGCCCGGAAGAAAATTTCCTGGGGTTCGATTGCTCCTCGGATCATGTAATTAGCCATTGATTAATCTTCCTCCTTTACTTATCAATGATAGATCAATTATATCGGTTGGAAAAGTAAGGTACAAGAACTAACCATCCTTTAAAATTTTCTGGTTTTAATTAATAAGCATTTAAGTTATGATGTAAATGGAATAGTATAAAAGTCCCGGATAAATAGACCATTAGTCCTATTAGTCCGAATGGTTTGCAGGATCGAGCCAGATCGGTTATTAAATGTTTTGTATTTTTAACACAATCACGACAAATTTTACCTAAAATATTCCAGAAACGATCAAAAAAAAATAAAGGATATTAAATTATTTTCAAGAATTAATCAATTAAAGATTTCCACAAAAAATAAAAAATGGGAAAATAAGGAATCATGAACGCGATCAATCGGTATAAGGATAATTGGAGACGAAAACTTTTTCTGTTTAATGCCTGTATAATCGGAGCTTTTGTTATTGTCTATTTGTTTATTGGGGATAATGATAAGCTGTTTTTTTGTCTGCCAATCATTATTATTTTGTTTATACTCTCCTTTACCTTAAATGTAGGGATGCATAGGGAGATTCATAAAAAACGAATGATAGAAAATACCCTGAAGCAAAGTGAAGCGTTGTACCGTGGGGTAATAAATAATGCGGCCGCAGGAATTGCTTTGCTGAACCACGATGGACATTATCATTACGCAAATGCGACCCTGTGCCGGATGATTGGTTTCTCACAGGAAGAGTTAATAAGGTTAACCATTTTTGATTCGATCGTGCCAGAGGATCGGCAGGAGAGCATCATACATTGCAGGGAAGTATGGGAAGGCAAAGAGGCGTGGAAGAAATGTGAGAAACAATTCCAATGCAAAGATGGACAATCTTTATGGGCGGAAATCAATTTATCCACAGTTCGCGACAGCGGGGACAATGTCATTCATCTAATCATGATTGTTCTGGATATAACGGTCAGGAAAAAATTAGAAAAGGAATTGCTTCACCAGGCGACCACAGACTTCCTGACGGGCATTGACAACAGGCTTGCTTTTATGCAAAAAGCGCAGGAAGAATTTTCGCGCTCGGAGAGATACAAGCGGGATTTTACGATGCTTTTGATTGACATTGATAAATTTAAAAGTGTGAACGATCAGTATGGTCACCTGGTCGGTGATCGGGTGCTAAAAGAGGTCGTCAAGGCTTTTAAGCTGGTTTTGCGTGAGATGGATATCCTAGCCCGGATCGGGGGAGAGGAATTTGCAGTGATTCCAGTAGAATCCGACCTTATGATCGCCCAAACTGTGGCAGAGAGAATTCAGCAGAAAGTCCTTGATGTCGTCATAGAAATGGAAAATACCAAGAAGATCCAGGTTTCTGTCAGCATCGGAATTGCTGAAAAGAAAGAACTGGACCTGAGTGTTGATGATATCTTTAAAAGAGCGGATGATGCACTTTATGAGGCTAAAAACACAGGCCGGAACAGAATTGTCGTAGGAAGCGAATTAGTTGAAGATATGGGAGTTTGTAATGGTAATCCATGATATAACGATCCCGCTTTTTCCGGGAATGGTTTCTTATCCCGGGGATCCGCCGTTTCAATCAGAACCTGTGTATTCCATAGACAAGGACGGATATGGTCTTTCGATGCTTTCGATGGGCTCCCATTGTGGAACCCATCTTGATGCGCCGTCTCATTGCCTGACAGGAGGAGAATCTGTTGACAGGATTCCTCTGGAGTTGCTTATCGGAGCGGCCAGGGTAATCGAAGTGGCGGCTGCGGGGAGTATCCTGCCTGACCATCTGATCCCCAAAGGAATCCGCGAAGGGGAAAGGATCTTGTTTAAAACCCGGAACTCAGACCTTTTAAAGGACAATGCGTTTCAACCGGAGTATACTTATCTTTCTTCCGAAGCCGCTGAATACCTTGCAGCCAAAAAAGTACAATTGGTTGGGATCGATTACTTGTCCATTGATGATTCTACGAGCAGCGCTTATTCAAGTCATACCATTCTGCTTTCCGGAAACAGTGCAGTATTAGAAGGACTAGACTTATCGGAAGTCAATGAGGGAGATTACTTTCTCGTTGCACTGCCTCTAAAAATAAGAGACTGCGACGGCAGTCCCGTAAGAGCGGTTTTAATTGAAGGAATGAATCTATAACCAATCAATCAGGGGGAAAGATGTTCGAGTCCCTGGGTCAGTATCCGATAAACATGATCGTCACTCAAAGAATAAACACTTGTTTTGCCGGCCCGGCGCACCTTCACTAATTTGTATTGACGGAGAATCCTCAATTGATGGGAGACGGCAGATTGGCTCATACCTAAAATTTCTGCCAGTTCATTTACATAGAGCTCATGATCCAATAATGCAAAAAGGATACGTATTCTGGAGAAATCCGCAAATACTTTATAGAAGTCAGCCAGTTCCAGGGATAATTCTATACCTGGAATATGTTTTTGGGGCTGTTCTGGGGCAGGGGCATGAAATACCGACATTTTAACGGCCTCCTAAAGAAAAAGTGTAATCAGGACTGTACATATGCGCATATATGCATATGTACGTATTTATAATACTAAGTATTGTTGGGGGCTGTCAATACGAACCCCAAAAGTCATTTAAATTTTCCAGGTTTGAATAAACTGCTGAAGCTATCCCTGAACTGCGCAAACAACAGCCCTCCGAGGAAGATCAACCCAGCAACTCCGATCAAAGGATATATGGCAGAGACTGCCGCGGAAAAACCGTACCGGGCAGCGATAATTGCACCGATGGAAGCAAGGGTAGCACCAAGAATCCTCTGCTTGTTGTCGTAGGCAATCCTGGCTGTAAAGCCGTAGAGAATGCTTACGGCAGTCGTATAGATTTCCAAAAGCAAAATGAGTCCATAAGCATAGCCTACCAGTGGATTCAGTCTGGTAGCGAGAAATACCATGGGAACCTGAAAAGGAAGAATTTCCGGAGACCCGCAGATGATTGCCAGATTGATTGCCAGAATCCCGGCACCCAACCCAAGACCACCCAGCAGGCCACCCCAAACAAGACTCTTTTCATTCCGGCCTTCCACACCTAAGGGAGACAGGATAGCTACAGAAAGTACAATATTATAAGAAACATAGAGTATGGCTGCCGTGGACCAATGAGATGCTGTCGGAGATTCTAACGATCCAAGCAGTGCAATTTTGGATGGTGTGATTGGATCGAGGACAATCGAGATTATGGCAACACTGAAGACGGCAAGGAGCAGAAAAGGTACAACAAAACCAATGGCTCGTATAACGTTTCTGACCCCGGAAATGACGGTGAGAAACGAAAGCAGAATAACGGTAATACTGCCTAGAAGCGGGGAAAAGCCAAGCTGCTCTTCAACGACAGCTCCGGATCCTGCCGCCATGACGATCAGGACACCCAAGAAGCTCAAGGTAATAAACCAATCCATCAAAATTCCAAGAGGCTTCCCAAATGTGAATCTGACCAGTTCCAGGTGCGAATCGGCATTTTGTTCTCTGGATATCCGCATGATGAGAATCCCAAAATAACAAAATAGGATCGTACATACGGCGATACCGGCAAAACCTTTTGTTCCAAATACAGTAAAGAATTGGAGAACCTCCTGTCCGGTTGCAAACCCTGCTCCGACGATTGTTCCGATGAAGGCGGCTGCAATTGAAACTATGGAAAACTGTTTTGTATTTTTCATACTTCACCTGCTTTCCCTCTGAACCTAGGGTCCTAGGAACAATATCCTTAAAGATTATTATGTTAAATTTCTCTGGAAATGAACTTCAACGCATGCAGAATAGGTAATAATGGTGTAGAATAATATAGGCACAAGGGAATGAGTTTGAATGCTTATGGGGGGTAAAAATGTCACCGGAAAAGAAAAAACGATATGCTGTTATCATCATTGCTGTTTTCTGCCTGATTATAGTCACAGGGATAGGAAATTTCCGAGCTAAACAGCTCGCAGTAGATTTGGCAGGCCAGCGGGTCAGCAATACACTTGCTCTGGCCGAGGCTGGTTTTGATAACGAAAAACTTCAGGAGCTTATTCAAACGCAGAATCAGCAGAATACTTATTACGGAGAACTTCGGACGAAGCTGATGCAGTTAAAGACAGAACACCAGCTCGGGAATATTTACATGTTGTACAAGGATGAGCAGAATAAGGCCTGGTTTTACGTTGTTGATGCGAGGGCCGAGGATGACCCGGCACATTTGTCTTTGGGACAATTGGAGAACAACGCCTCGTCCGCAGTAGAGAACACGCTGAAAGGCAAAGTTGTCCAGGGAGAATATCACACGACTTCACTGGGGACGTTCGTATCGAGCTACCAGGAAATAAAGGATGCCGGCGGAAAGACGTATGCTGTTCTGGCAGGGGATATCGATGTTAAGAATGTGACAGAATTCCTGTACCTAACCAGATATGTACAATTGGGGATCATGGCGGTTAGTTTGCTGCTGATTGGCCTTATCGTTTATTTAAGCGGCAGAAAAAATATCAATTAAAGAAACAATGTAATCCTAACCAATATAAGAATATATAAGAATAGATAAGAATAAGAAAATTCCTTACCGGAAATATTAGGAAGGATGATGCATATATTTCCAGGGGGGGATTTTTCTTTTGAATGATTATTATTTAGAAGTTGGAACTTCTGATTATAAAGAGGAGCTTTCTCAAGCAGTATATGATTTGTACCATAAAGACGGACTGCCGATTGAAATATCTGAATTCTGCCGTGAAGCAAACTATCTGGTGAGCTTCACATATGCCAATTTGAAGGGAAAAAATGTCCAGAATGAGCTTACTGTTAAAATCGTTCAGTACTATATTGCCCATGCGCTGGGAAGCGTTGTTCTCCAAGGATGGGAAGAACGTTATATCAGAAAAAAATTAAAAAATGACTACAACATGTTCGGGAGCGAAATTGACGAGGCTTACCCAAAGGTTGCCAGATATCTGAATGACCAAGCAGAGACCGGTTCTCTCCGGCTCAGAAACAGAATTCTGGTAAAGTCCATTCTGGAATTTTTGAATGACCATCAAAGAATTGATCTGGAAGGATTTATGAATTTCAGATCGGGTCAATATAAGAGAGAATTAAAGAAACAGATTGAGCGTGCTGTGAATGCTTATGCCCTTCAGCGGGAGCATGAAAGCTTTGTACGACTCCTGAAAAGATTTTTTGAATCCCAGCGGGAAAACAAAAATACGATGCATATGGTCATTAATCACAAAGATGAAGTGGCATTTTACGATGACAAGCATTCCGTTCTAATAAATTACGGTGCTGAAAGCGAAGATCACCCCATCGGTGTTTTGCTGAAACGCTCTCCGAATCGCCTGATTGTTCATGTTGCAGCAGAAAAACAGTCCGGAATTGCCCGGATCGTTCAGGAAGTTTTTGGTGATAAGATGACCTATTGCCGGGGATGCAGCCTGTGTAAAGAGAACTAATTGACAACATACTTTAAGTGGTATAATCTAAGACTATAGAAAGGAATAATGAAGGCACGATGAAGAGGACAGTATCCTAATCGTTCGCATTTAGAGAGAAATGCCTTAGGCTGTGAGCATTTTTGCGATATTTGGGAAAAGACCGCCTCCGAGTTCCTCGCCGAACATGATTTGCGTAGGCTGGACGTTTATCCGCGTTAAGGATTCCAAGGAAAATCAGCTGCCGGTGTAGTAGGCGGTCGTATTTTTGAATTTGGGTGGAACCACGGGTTTCTATCGCTCTCGTCCCATAAGAAGGACGGGAGCTTTTTAGTATTAATACCAAAGAAGTTTAAATGGATAAATCATGAATAAAAACAAGGAGTGATAGGATCATGTTAAATGTAACCTTAAAGGATGGTTCGGTCCGTCAAGTGGAACAGGGTTCAACTGTTCTGGAATTGGCTGCTGCTATTTCTCAGGGTCTGGCCAGGGCTGCGGTTGCAGGTAAGGTGGGCGGGGAGGTCAAAGACCTCTCGTTTCCGATAGAGAATGACGCTAACGTAGAAATACTTACGCTTGACAGTGAAGAGGGACTGGAAGTAATGCGCCATTCAGCTTCTCACCTTTTGGCTCAGGCTGTGAAGAATCTTTTCCCGGGAACCATTCTGGGTATCGGTCCTGCCATTGCGAATGGGTTTTACTACGACTTTGACTCTGAATACACTTTCACACCTGAGGATTTAGCCAAGATTGAAGAGGAGATGCGAAAACTGGCCAAGAACGATTATCAGTTTGAACGTCGTGAGGTTAGCCGTGAAGAAGCGATTGACTATTTCCAAAATAAAGGGGAAAAATATAAAGTAGAATTGATCAACGATCTCCCCGAAGATGCCAGAATATCCATGTACACGCAGGGGGATTTTACAGACCTCTGTGCCGGACCGCATGTTCCCGGAACAAAGGTATTGAAGGCCTTCAAATTGCAGAGCCTGGCTGGTGCATACTGGCGCGGCAGTGAGAAAAACAAAATGCTTCAGAGAATTTACGGTTTAGCTTTTGCCAAAACCTCTGATCTTGATGATTATTTATTTAAGCTTGAAGAAGCCAAAAGGCGTGACCACCGGAAGCTTGGGATGGAGCTTGACCTTTTCAGTCTGCACGATGAAGGTCCTGGCTTTCCGTTCTTTCATCCGAAAGGTATGGTTTTAAGGAATACGCTGGAAGATTTCTGGCGCAGAGAGCACCAAAAAAGAGGCTATGTCGAGATCAGAACGCCTATCATTTTGAATACAGCTCTCTGGCAGCAGTCCGGGCACTGGGATCATTATAAGGAAAACATGTATTTTACGAAAATAGACAATGAGGACTATGCCGTTAAACCGATGAACTGTCCCGGCGGTATGATTATGTACAAGACGAAACTACGCAGCTACCGGGATCTGCCGATCCGCTGTGGAGAACTTGGTCTGGTGCACAGGCATGAACTATCGGGTGCTCTGCATGGCTTGTTGAGAGTAAGAAACTTTACGCAGGATGATGCCCATATTTTTATGCTGCCGTCCCAGATCAAAGATGAGATCATTGGCGTCATTAATTTAGTTGATTATTTTTATAAAATATTTGGTTTTACGTACCATGTGGAGCTTTCCACCCGTCCGGAGGATTCCATGGGTTCGGACCAGGATTGGGAGATGGCAACGAATGCGTTGCAAGAGGCTTTAGAGGCCAAAGGAATGGATTATAAAATTAATCCCGGTGATGGAGCCTTCTACGGACCGAAAATTGATTTTCACCTGAAGGATTGTCTCGACAGAACCTGGCAGTGCGGAACCATCCAGTTGGATTTCCAGATGCCGGAGCGGTTCGACCTGACCTACATTGGGGAAGACGGGGATAAGCACCGTCCTGTTATGATCCACAGGGTTGTTTATGGAAGTATCGAGCGTTTTATTGCACTTCTGACCGAGCAGTACGCCGGTGCTTTCCCTGTCTGGCTTTCGCCTGAGCAGGTGCGCATTCTGCCGATCAGTGACAAGCACAGCGCCTATGCTGAAAAAGTTAAAGGACGGCTTATGAACCGGGATATCCGCGCCTCGCTTGATGAACGCCGGGAGAAAATCAACTATAAGATCAGGGAAGTACAGACCGATAAAATACCTTTTGCTTTGGTCGTCGGCGATAAAGAGGCTGAAGAGGGTACGGTATCCGTCCGCCGTTATGGAGAGCAGAAGACCAGCGTCATGGAATTGGAAGATTTTATTTGCTTGATTCTGGACGAAATAAATACCAAAAAAATTCCTGCAGGGAATCAGACCTAAATCGGATTGACCGGCGGAAAACAATACAAATTCCGGAGAGTGGTGGGTAACTTGACTGAGAAAAAGAATTGGAATGAGTTAAAGCCAGGAGAGTCTTTGGTCGCATTTTTTCTGATTCGCAGGGTTGAAACGAAGACTACGGCTGGCGGAAACCGGTATCTTGATATCGTCTTAGGTGACGCCGGCGGGGAAATAACCGCAAGGATGTGGGACTGCAAGCAGGAAGATGAAGCACTGTATCAGAGCAATATGCTTGTAAAAATCAAAGGCAGTATGGCGGAATGGCAAGGCAAGAAACAAGTTAAGATCGATAAAATCCGTGCAGCTGTAGCGGATGATCAGGTTGACATTCAAGCGTTTATACCTGTGGCACCGTATAGTCCGGAAGCAATGTATGCTGAGCTTCTGCAATACCTTGGCAGGATGGAGAATGTCAAAATAAGAGAAACAGTCCAGCTTCTCCTGACAGAAGCCGGAGAGAAACTGCTGATTCATCCGGCTGCTGTGCAGAATCATCATGCCTTAAGGTCGGGACTGCTGTATCATACGCTGACAATGCTTAAAGCTGGAGAAAAACTAGCGGATGTCTATACTTTCCTGGATAAAGATCTTCTTTATGCCGGGATCATGCTGCACGATGTTGCCAAGCTTGATGAAATTGATGCCAATGCCCTGGGGATTGCTACGGAATATACAGTTGAGGGGCAGCTGCTAGGCCATATTGTTCAAGGAATCAAGAAAATTGAAAAGGCTGCAGACAAGGCGGGTCTCGATGAAGAGACCAGTCTCCTTCTTCAGCATATGCTGCTTTCGCATCATTATGAGCCGGAATATGGCAGTCCCAAGAGACCCATGTTTCCGGAGGCAGAAATCCTTCATTATCTGGATATCATTGACGCCAGGATGTTTGATATGCAAAAAGCCCTCAATGAAACCGAGCCCGGGAATTTTTCCGATAAACTTTGGACACTGAACAACAGAAGGCTATACAAGAGGTGAAAAAATGTCAAAAAGAAATGCAGTAAAAATATGGGGAAAGATGCTTTGTTTGCTTGTTATAGCCTTACTGTTGCTGACTGGCTGCGGGATTCTGGGCGGAGGCGGCCAGGACACGCCATCGGATAACTCGGGAAACTACGCGATCAAGGTCGGACTGATAACCGGCCAGGACGGAATCGAGGATATTTATTCTGAAAAAGCCTGGGAAGGACTGCAAAAGGCACAACAGGAACTAAACGCTAGGATCGGCTATGTTAAGATCAAAAATGATAAAGACTATCCGTCGGGACTTGCCGAACTTAAATCCCAGGACTGTCAGGTCATATTTACCATAGGTTCTGCTGCTGTTCCAGCAGTTTTGAAAGCGGCAGAAAAGAACCCTAAAATCACCTATGTCTGTCTGGACAGCACGATCAAGGAAACCATACCTGACAATGTTCTGGCCGTGTCTTATAGAGTAGAGGAAGCTGCTTTTCTGGCAGGGTATCTGGCGGCAAAAAGGACGGAAACAAATGTCGTTGGTTTTATCTCAGGGGACAATAAAGAAGAAGCACAGCCTTACTTTTATGGTTTTAAGAGCGGAGTACGGTTCGTCAATCCCAACTGTGAGCTTTTGAAAGGAAATGCCGCCACTTTCACCAATAAGGTCAGGGTCGAAGAAATGGCGGAGGCCATGGTCAACTCTGATGCCGATGTTATTTTTCATGACGCAGGTCTGGCAGGAAAAGCAATGATCGAAGTTATGGAGGAAAAAGGCAAGTATGCCATAGGCGCTGACATCGATCAAAATAGTCTGGCACCTGAAACTGTCCTTACTTCAGTCATCAAAGAAAACGGCGAGGTCGCTTACAGCATCATCAAACAAATTGAAGAGAATACCTTGGCGTCCGGTAAAAATGTATCGTATGGCTTAGCAGAGAATGCCGTCGGTTTGGCAGAGACAACTGAATCTATGGTTTCGGAAGAAACCTATACCAAAATAAATGAATATAAGCAAAAAATGATTGACGGAAAGATCACGGTTCCGGCTAACGAAAATGCTACATTTAAAATCACATATTAGATGATTGACATTGAACGCTGGACTATGTATAATATTTATGCCAAGTAGAAGCCATCCGCTTCTCACCTCATGGCAGAATGCTGATGAGGTCCTAGTGAGTTTTCCAGCAGGATTATGCTCATTTTGTATGATGAAGACGGGTGGAATACCGTCTTTATTTTTTTATACTCTTTGGCTCGTTGTAAGCAAAAAAATGGAGGTGATTCGCTATTAACAAAGATTTACGGATTAATGAAGAAATCCGGGCTCGGGAAGTTCGATTAGTAGGTGAAGATGGAGAACAACTCGGGATCATTCCTATTAAAGATGCCTTGAGCGTCGCTGCTGAAAAAGCGCTTGATTTAGTGGAGATTGCTCCTGCTGCCAAACCACCGGTTTGTAAGGTGATGGATTATGGGAAATATAAATATGAGCAGGCGAAGCGTGATAAAGAAGCCCGTAAGAAGCAGAAGGTTGTTGAAATTAAAGAAGTCAAGCTCCGCCCGAATATTGAAGACCATGATTTTATGACCAAGGCTCGCAATGCCCAACGCTTTTTAGGCGATGGCGATAAAGTTAAAGTTACCATCATGTTTCGAGGACGGGAGATAACACACCCAGACCATGGTAAGGTATTGTGTTTACGAATGGCTGAATTTCTTCGTCAAGAAGCTCTTGTCGAGCGTGAACCCAAAGTCGAAGGCCGCAATATGGTTATGATTTTAGCTCCTGCCGCACACAAACACGATTAAAATGAAAAGGGGGTTATCATAAATGCCTAAAATGAAAACACATCGTGGAGCTGCCAAACGTATTAAGAAAACTGCTACCGGCAAAATTGTTTGTTATCATGCATATAAAAGCCATATCTTGGAGAAAAAGTCGCCAAAGCGTAAACGGAATCTTCGCAAGGCAGCGGTTATGCATAGTACCGATGCGAAGCGTATTGCTCGTTTGATCGCTTATGTTAAATAAGAATATCACTTAAAGGAGGTCTTTAAAAATGGCCCGTGTCAAAAGAGGCGTCAGAGCACATGAACGCCATAAAAAAATATTAAAATTAGCCAGAGGATATAGAGGACGTAAGAGCAAACTTTTCAGAATGGCCAAACAGCAAGTCGTCAAATCGATGGCGTATGCTTTTGTTCACCGCAAACAGAGAAGACGTGACTTTCGTAAATTGTGGATTACCAGGATTAATGCAGCTGCCCGGATGAATAACATCACGTATAATCGCTTGATGTACGGTCTGAAGCTGGCTAATGTCAATATTAACCGCAAAATGCTGGCCGATTTGGCCATCAATGATGCTGCGGCTTTTACCAAGCTTGTAGAAGTTGCCCAAAGCAAACTTGAAGATACCAATACAAAAGCTCAGGCAAATGCTTAAGTCAAGAATACCTACGAATCTTTGGAGTTCGGTCTTTTTAGGACCGGACTCTTGCTCTATGTGCGTCAAGGACGACGGCATAGAATGCGCCTAGTACATTGGTCTTTGAATAATTTGACAAATATAATTATTTGGGTCTGGTCTGCATGCCACATTCCGCTTCCGGCAGATTATGCCCTCCATGGCGAGTCGCTCTTTGCCATCCATGGCATCGCGACATTAGGCCATCCGTGGCCGTCAAACTGCCGCGCTCCGCATCCATGCTCCGCTTACGCTGGAACTGTGGCACACAGCCCCAGCTATGAAGGTTTAAATGTCTAGTTATTTAGAGAACGGTATACTAGAATAGGTTCTCAGAATAACGCTAACTCCAAAAAAGCTTATACTACTCCAGACAAGTCTCCGTAATGGATGTCCAGCGTCAAGCGGAGCATGGAGTGCGCAGCGCGGCTTTTTGACGGCCACGGATGGCCTAATGTCGCGATGCCACGGATGGCAAAGAGCGACTTGCCATGGATGGCACAACAGCCGAAAGCGGTCATCCATTACGGAGACTAACCCGAAATAGGCTTTATGAATCAGTCTAATACATAATGAATGGGTGGTGAAACAGGTGCTGGCAGATAAGGCCCTTGATTTGTTCTCCGCTTACCTCAAAACCAAAAATTCTTCCGAACTGACGCTTGCCGCTTATCAGAGTGATATCATTCAGTTTCTGGAGTTTTCTGCCCATGAATGTGGGATGGAAACCGAAAGTCTCGATGTTAACCAGATCGATAAATATATTGTCCGCAGTTACATTGGTCAGATGACGGAAAGGGAACTGAAAAGAAAAAGCATTGCCCGAAAAATCGCTGCAATGCGTTCTTTTTTTAAATTTCTCTGCCGTGAAGAAATTGTCAGCCAGAACCCTGTACAGAAAATTGCGACGCCCAAAGTCGGCAAAAATCTCCCGCGTTTTCTTTTCCAGGAGCATATGGAAAAGCTTCTGGAAGCTTCAAATCAGGATGAAAAGAACGGACTGCGCGACCAGGTGATTGTCGAACTGCTTTATGGTTCAGGACTTAGAGTAAGCGAGCTTGTCAGCTTGAATAAATCAGATGTGGATCTTGATGGCAGCCTGATCAGGGTGTTCGGGAAAGGGAAAAAGGAGCGGATCGTTCCTTTGACGGAACCGGCGGAAGAGGCAATCAAAAGATACCTACTGCAGCGGGATGATCAACAGGAAGCGCTGATTTTAAACTACAAAGATATGCGGCTAAGTTCGCGCTCAGTGCGCCGGATCCTGGACAAACTGGAGAAAACCGCTAAGCTTAACCAGCATGTTCATCCCCATATGCTCCGTCATACATTTGCAACGCACCTGCTGGAGGGCGGCGCGGATTTAAGAAGTGTTCAGGAGCTGCTGGGGCATAAAAAATTGTCTTCAACCCAGATTTACACGCACCTGTCCAGGGAAAAACTTCGGAGCGTCTACCTGAAAGCTCATCCGAGAGCAAAATGAAGTAATATTTAGAATATTCATAAAAACTACTGCATTTTTGAAAATTACCCTTGACTCTTCAGCCAATAATAAGTACACTGCAAATTGAGGGGGAACATATCCATGTTTCATGCAACGACGATTATCGCAATTAAAAAAGGATCAAAGGTGGCTATTGCAGGTGACGGCCAGGTTACCATGGGACAAGCGACAGTGATGAAGCATACGGCCCGTAAGATTCGCCGTTTGTATCAAGGAAAAGTCCTGGCGGGATTTGCTGGTTCTGTGGCCGACGCTTTTACGCTTTTCGAAAAATTTGAAGGAAAGCTCGAGGAATATCACGGCAATTTGCAGAGAGCGTCTGTAGAGTTGGCCAAAGAATGGCGGACGGACAGGATGCTCAGAAACCTTGAAGCATTGCTGATCGTGGCCGATAAAAATACAATTCTGCTGATTTCCGGCTCAGGGGAAGTCATTGAGCCTGACGACGGCATTGCCGCCATTGGATCAGGCGGAAATTACGCGTTGGCTGCGGCACGCGCCCTGAATATACATACAGATCTTAACGCGGGAGAGCTTGTCAGGGAAGCCATGAAAGTGGCTGCCTCTATTTGTGTTTATACCAATGAAAATATTGTCGTGGAAGAACTGGAGGACGCGGACTAATGGAACAGCTTACACCAAAGGAAATCGTCGCCGAACTGGATAAATATATTGTTGGGCAAAAGCAGGCCAAAAGAGCCGTGGCCATTGCTCTGCGCAATAGGTACCGCCGCTCGCTTCTGCCTGCAGCCCTGCAGGAGGATGTTCTTCCGAAAAATATTTTAATGATTGGGCCTACAGGGGTAGGCAAGACAGAAATTGCCCGGCGCCTGGCGAAGCTCGTCAAGGCTCCGTTTACCAAAGTGGAAGCCACAAAGTTTACCGAAGTCGGCTATGTCGGCAGGGATGTTGAATCGATTATTCGGGATTTAACGGAAATCTCTTTGCGTATGGTCAAAAGCGAAAAAATGCAAGAAGTTGAAGCTCAGGCTGAGAAGAATGCAGAGAAACGGCTTCTGGCAATTCTTGTCCCGAGTAAAAAGAAAGAGTCATCCAATGTTAATCCGTTTCAGTATTTATTCAACCAGGATCATGAACCTGAAAAAGAAAGTCCTGTTCCTCCGGAAGTAGAAAAAGACAGGGAATTCCTCAAAGAAAAGCTTCAAAAAGGAGAGCTAGAGGAGCATACCCTTGAGATCGAAGTGGAAGAAAGCTCCCAATATACGGATATGCTTGGTGCTTCAGGCATGGAGCTTGGTGTCAACATTCAGGACATGATGGCCGGAATGTTTCCGAAGAAACGCAAAAAACGCAAAGTAACAGTCAAAGAAGCCCGCAGAATTCTGGCACAGGAAGAGGCCCAGAATCTGATTGACCAAGATGAGGCGGTGCAGGAAGCCATTCGCCGGACCGAGCAGGAAGGCATCGTTTTTATCGACGAAATTGATAAGATTGCCGGCAAGGAATCTTCAGGCGGTCCTGATGTTTCCCGCGGAGGGGTCCAGCGGGATATTCTGCCGCTGATTGAAGGATCCACCGTAATGACCAAGTACGGGCCTGTCCGGACGGATCATATTCTGTTTATTGCTGCAGGCGCTTTCCACGTAGCGAAACCTTCCGATTTGATACCGGAACTTCAGGGAAGACTGCCGATCCGTGTCGAGCTGGAATCGTTGAGTGTTGCAGATTTCAAACGGATTCTGATTGAACCCCAGGCTTCGCTGATTAAACAGTATGGCGCGCTGCTTTCTACAGAGGGCATCGACGTCATTTTCTCCGAGAATGCGATTGAAGAAATAGCCCAGATCGCTTACAATGTCAACGCTTACACGGAAAATATCGGGGCGAGGAGACTGCATACCATTGTCGAAAAAGTCTTGGAAGAGCTTTCGTTCGAAGCTTCAGAACTGCCAGAGGATTATTCCATCACGATTAACCGGGAGTATATCCAGAAACGGGTCGGCGATGTTGCGAAGAATCAGGACCTGTCAAAATATATTCTTTAAATCGTATTTAAATTAAAACATAGTTTAAATTTAAAAATCCTGAATACCAAGAATAGGGGGGTAATCTGTGGAAATTGTATTAGAAAAGACCAGAAAAATTAGCGGACTTATTCAGCGTGCTGCCGGAAAACCTGTGGATTTTGACGAGATGGCCAAGGTACTGAGTCAGGAGATTGCTGCCAACTGTTATATTGTCGGTCGCAGGGGAAAAATCCTCGGTTACAGCTTCATGGATGATTTTCACTGCGGGGAAATGGAACAAATCGTCCTTCATTCGGAAAGATTTCCGGAAAGCTACAATGAGGGTCTGCTTAAAACAACAGAAACAAAAGCAAACACAACGCAAATTGCGAATGCCTGTGTATTCAGCAAACATCACGAGTGTGTTTTCGGCAATAAGATGACAACGGTTGTGCCTATCCTTGGAGGTGGCGATAGGGTTGGGACGCTCGTTCTGGCCAAGTTTGGCGAGCAGTTCCGGCCGGAAGATCTGATCCTTGCTGAATATGGCGCCACCGTGATCGGCATGGAAATCCTACGGGTCAAGGCTGAGTATGCTGAGGAAGAAGCACGCAAGAAAGCTGCTGTACAAATTGCGGTAGGAACACTGTCTTACTCGGAACTTGAGGCCGTTGAACATATTTTTGCTGAACTGGGCGGTGGCGAAGGGCTGCTGGTAGCAAGCAAAATTGCCGACAGGGTTGGCATTACCCGTTCGGTGATTGTCAATGCGCTACGCAAGTTTGAATCAGCCGGCGTGATTGAATCCAAGTCTCTCGGAATGAAAGGCACGTATATCAAGGTTCTGAATGACTATCTGCTGGACGAGCTGGATAAGTACATTAAACGGCATCGTTAAAAAGAAGGGTAAATGATTATGGATGCGCAAGAATATGGTTACCGCATGAAACCATTGGTAATTCCGGGAGTACTATATATCATCCTATATCCGCTGCTGATCGGAGGGATACTGTTTCTGTATACTTTGCCGGAGCTTTATTTGCTAATCCTTTCCGGAATTTATACTGTTTCGATTCTCTTGATCCTATTGATCTGGTTGACGGCGAAAACGAAACGGATTGTTATTGATAATCACGCGATCATCTTCCGGTCCTTATTCCGTAAAAAGACGTTTGAACCGAAAGATATTCGCAAGGCCGCATTCTTTTGGACCAAAAACAATGAAGAAATCGTAATGCTTAAAGCCGGGAATAATAAAGTGTATTACCTTACTGATCTTTATTTTCCTTATAATGAACTGCTTACAGATTTGGAGGAGTTTATCATTTCTCATAATATCCGATCCAATCTGGCAGCCCATTACGGGATTAATTAAAGTTGCATTCGGAAGTAGGGTATGATATTCTATTTGCAGTGTGATTTTTTGGAGTACACACGCAGTGGGACTTAGCGTACAAGTTCTTTGCGTAAGCAAAGGGTACCAGGGATGAACCTGCGGAGGAAAAAACAAATGAAGAGAGGAGGTGTAACACAATGGCTGTAATTTCTATGAAGCAACTTTTAGAAGCCGGTGTACACTTCGGGCACCAGACCCGCCGCTGGAATCCTAAAATGGCTCGTTACATTTTCACGGAGAGAAATGGTATCTATATCATTGACCTTCAGAAAACCGTCAAAAAAGTTGACGAGGCTTTCAATTTTATCCGGGATATCGCAGTAAACGGCGGAACTGTGCTGTTTGTAGGCACAAAGAAACAGGCTCAGGAATCTGTGAAAGAAGAAGCTGAACGTTGCGGCATGTATTTTGTTAACGAGCGTTGGCTCGGCGGAATGCTGACGAACTTCCAGACGATTCAAAAGAGAGTCCAAAGACTGCATCAACTCGAAAGAATGGAAGCAGAAGGCGTTTTTGAAGTTCTTCCTAAGAAGGAAGTCGCTGCGCTGCGTCATGAAATGGGTAAGCTGGAAAGATTCCTTGGCGGTATCAAAAACATGAAGAAGCTTCCTGATGTTTTATTCATCGTTGATCCGCGCAAAGAAAGAATTGCCGTTGCTGAGGCAAGAAGATTAAATATTCCGATCGTAGGAATTGTCGACACCAACTGTGATCCTGACGAGATCGATGTTGTGATTCCTGCCAATGATGACGCGATCCGGGCTGTAAAACTGCTCACCGCGAAAATGGCTGATGCCATCATCGAAGGGCAACAGGGAAGTCTTGACAATACCGAAGAAGCTGAAGAGAGCAATCAAACCGAAGACGAAGAATAGTTAAAAAAACAGGGTGAGATTGGGGTATGTTCTTCATGACTTACCCTGTTTTTATATGTGTCGTAAAGTATTCAATAAAGGAGGGTTACCGTATGGCTGAAGTTACTTCTTCTCAGGTGAAAGAACTCAGGGAAAGAACCGGAGCCGGAATGATGGACTGCAAAAAGGCATTAACCGAATGTAATGCCGATATGGACAAAGCGATAGATTTCCTAAGAGAAAAAGGTCTGGCTGCTGCTGCGAAAAAAGAAGGACGAATTGCTGCCGAAGGGACTGTAGAAGCCTACATTCATGGAGGTGGCAGAATTGGTGTTCTGCTCGAATTAAACTGCGAAACCGACTTTGTGTCCCGCGGAGATGAATTTAAGCAGCTGGCTAAGGATATTGCGATGCAGATCGCCGCAGCTAAACCGCTTTATGTCAATAAAGAAGATGTTCCGGCTGACGTTGTTGCCCATGAAAGAGAAATATTTAGGGCTCAGGCATTGAACGAAGGGAAACCGGAAAAAATTGTCGACAAGATGGTTGACGGCCGCATAGAGAAGTTCTATAAGGAAGTTTGTCTTGTAGAACAGCCTTTTATCAAGGACCCCGATATTTTAGTCAAAGACCTGGTCATGGCTAAGATTGCCAAAATCGGTGAGAAAATAGCTATTCGCAGATTTACCCGCTATGAGTTGGGTGAAGGAATTGAAAAGCGCCAGGATAATTTTGCCGATGAAGTCATGAAAGAAATAAATCGATAAGAGAACACTTCGGTGTTCTCTTTTTTAGGGGAACCAGAAAGGTTTATTGCTTTTTGCGTATAACACAGCGTATAAATGCTTTCTGTTACATCTACGTACAGCGACAAGAGGATTTTTATCTTTGGTGTAGAAATAAACTAAGTACGGAGGTTCGTTTATGACAGATGCACGTTACCGCCGCATCGTATTAAAACTAAGCGGAGAAGCGCTTGCCGGGGAGCAGGGTTTTGGAATTGCGCACAGCATGCTGGAGTCTGTCGCCAGACAGATTTCTGAAGTTCAGAAGCTTGGTGTGGAAATGGCACTGGTCGTTGGCGGAGGGAATATTTGGAGGGGCATTGCCGGGAGTTCTCAGGGAATAGACCGGACAACTGCTGATTATATGGGAATGCTCGCTACTGTAATGAATGCCCTGGCGTTGCAGGATGTTCTGGAACAACACAACATTGTTACGAGAGTATTGTCGGCGATTGAGATGAGGCAGGTAGCAGAACCTTATATCAGAAGAAGAGCGATCCGCCATATGGAAAAGGGCCGTATTGTGATTTTTGCGGCGGGGACAGGCAATCCCTATTTTTCGACAGATACAACGGCGGCTTTGCGGGCTGCAGAGATTGAAGCAGACGTTATTTTAATGGCCAAACAGGTTGACGGCGTATTTGACAGTGATCCGATGAAGAATCCTGATGCCAAGAAATTTGATAGACTGACCTATCTTGATGTGCTCAGCAAAGGGCTGGGTGTGATGGACTCGACAGCAACTTCGTTGTGCATGGACAATGATATTCCAATCATTGTTTTTAACTTGAAAGAAAATGGCAATATTATAAAAGCACTTAAGGGAGAACCAATAGGTACCTATGTGGGGAGGTAACGAAAAATGCTCAATGAATTTCTGAATGACGCTGAAGAAAAAATGCATAAAACAGAGGAGGTACTCAAGAAGGACCTCGCATCTGTCAGGGCAGGGAGGGCAAATCCGGCAGTTCTGGACAAAGTTTCTGTTGATTATTACGGGACGCCTACCCCCATTAATCAGCTGGCCAATGTCTCAGTTCCTGACCCACGGATGATCACCATTCAGCCCTGGGATAAATCTTCGATTAAAGATATTGAGAAGGCGATTCTTAAATCCGATCTTGGACTTACGCCTTCGAATGACGGCGTGGTCATCAGGCTAAATATTCCGCAATTGACGGCGGAACGCCGTGCAGAGATTGTCAAGACAGTTAAAAAGAAAGCAGAAGATGCTAAGGTCGCTGTCCGAAATATCAGACGGGAGCTTATTGATGAGATAAAACAGCTCGAGAAGGATAAAACTGTCTCTGAGGACGATTCCAAAAAAGGACAGGAAAAAGCGCAGAAACTTACCGATAAAATTGTGAAGGATATCGACGATATCCTCGAGAAAAAAGAAAAAGAAATTATGGAAGTGTAGCGTGTTGCGTTGGCTCGGAAAAAAGTGGGACGACGTTCAAGAGGAATTGACACAAGAAAGCGCGAATTTCTGTTATGAGATAACCAGCCCCGTAGGAAAGGCTGTTCCTTGCGGAGATTTACGTGTGGCCAGAATAAGTTGCGCTGATGGTTATTTGAAATTTATACTAATCCATGATAAATTTATAAAGTAGTTTTTTGGTATATCAAAAGTATACGTACTTGCTGATATATCTAGGTGTGCAGCTAAGGCTGTCAACGGCCACGGAAGCGTGAAGGCGTTTAAATAGGCTTCACGGTGTCGCGATGCCAAGGATGGCAAGGAGCGATCGCCAAAGGCTTGGCACCAGCCAAGTTTTCTTTATATGGCCCCCTCGGGAACAGGGGGTCTTTCCGCAACCGTTCTAGTATCTTGTCAGCTCTAATATGTATGACCATGGTACTAAGTACAGATATAAAGAGGAATACTTGTGATAATCTGGAAGAAAGACAGTGGAGATATTCAACTGAAAAACATTGATATGAATAGAATCCCTCGGCATCTGGCAATCATTATGGACGGAAACGGAAGATGGGCCCAGCAGAAAGGATTGCCTCGTTCTGTCGGTCACAGGGCCGGAGTAGAAGCACTGCGGGAGGTCGTCAGGGGTAGCGATGAGCTTGGAATCAAATATCTGACCGTCTATGCTTTTTCAACCGAGAACTGGAAAAGACCACAGTCGGAGATCGGGATTCTTATGTCACTCTTGAAGGAGTATGTCCGCAAAGAACTTGCCGAGCTTTATGCGAACAATGTTAAGATATGCATTTTCGGGCAGCAAGAAGATATACCAAAGGATGTCCTGAAGGCTTATCAAGAGGCTTGTGAAAAAACAAAGAACAATAACGGATTAGTGTTGAATGTTGCCTTGAATTACGGAAGCAGGATCGAAATCCTCAAAGCAGTCAAGGAAGTTGCGCAGGAGGTCCAAAGCGGAGCGCTAGATGTTCAGCAAATTACCGAGGAAATATTTGAAAAGCATTTGTATACGAAAGATTGTCCTGATCCGGAGCTTGTCGTCAGGACTTCAGGTGAAATGCGCTTAAGCAATTATCTGCTCTGGCAGGCCGCTTATTCAGAAATTGTGATTGTGAATGAATGCTGGCCGGATTTTAACAGAGCATTATTATTTGAAACGATTCGGATTTATCAAAACCGGGAACGCAGGTTTGGTGGCGTAAAAGAAGGTTGAGGGATAGAAAATGCTAAAGAGAATCTTGAGTGCTCTGATCGGAGCCCCCCTTTTATTGGTTTTGACCTGGCTTGGAGGATGGTATTTGTCCATTGCTGTTGTGATTCTCGCTTTACTTGGACTTAAAGAGTTTTTGCAGATTGGACAAAAGGCCGGTTTAATAAATAGGTTATGGCCGGCAGTCGTTTACAGTATCTTGTGGCTTGCTATTTTTCTTCTTGGCCGCACGGAATGGATGCTGCCACTTGCGATCATATGGTTCATGCTGACATTTGGAAGTTATGCGTTGCGCTATCCAAATCAGTCTTTAGCGTCTTCAACGTATTATTTCCTGGCGCTGATTTATCCGGTCTTTCTGTTTACCTATCTCTACTCCTTAAGAGAATTTGGCGTTTCTTGGTGTTTTCTTGTTTTCTTACTGGTCTGGCTCACAGATACCGGAGCTTTTTTTGTCGGGAATACGCTTGGCAAAAGAAAGCTTGCTCCGAAAGTCAGCCCGAACAAGACAGTCGAAGGGGCTGTTGGCGGCCTGGTGACGGCTTTAGTCTGCGGTTTTGTTTTCTGGTTGATTACCAAGCAAGCAACGCTCCCGGCTATCCTTGTCCTGTCACTCTTGACCAGCATTGCCTCCCAGATCGGTGATCTTTTTGAATCCGCACTGAAACGGACTGCCGGGGTGAAGGATTCCGGCAGACTGATCCCAGGCCATGGCGGTATCCTGGATCGCTTTGACAGCTTTTTGTTTGCGCTGCCGTTGGTGTTTTTTTCTATTAACCTTGGATTGGTGGGATAGGCATGAACGATACAACCAAAAACTCCCTAAGGGTGAATCTGAACAGGTTGGTTATGATTGCAGCTGCATTACTCAGCCTGAAACTTTTTACCTATGCAATCGTTGAGTTTTTCCCTGTCTTTGGCTCAACGCTTGGAACAGTGGTCTCGGCTCTGCTGCCCTTTATTTTGGCATTTATCCTTTCTTTTCTGCTGGAACCGCTTATATTAAAACTGATTAATGTGCTTAAAATCAAGAGAACCTACGCATCGCTGCTTGTGGTGATCCTGGTTTTGATTGTGTTTGTGCTGCTGCTGGTCTTGTTCGGGAGCCGGATATACCGCGAGTTAGCCGAACTATATACCGCTTTTCCGATGATCTATCAACAGACC
Source organism: Dehalobacter sp. 12DCB1 (assembly GCF_004343605.1). Taxonomy (GTDB): domain Bacteria; phylum Bacillota; class Desulfitobacteriia; order Desulfitobacteriales; family Syntrophobotulaceae; genus Dehalobacter. The sequence goes on along the minus strand of NZ_POSF01000021.1, from coordinate 14,193 downwards.
TTGGCGATGCTGACAGAAAAGATCGGCTTAGTTCAGCAGTTTATTCAGCTGAATCCTGAGATCAATAGTGCGATTCAGTCCAATATGGAAAAAATACTTGCGGCACTCCAGGTCATTCTTAAAAATGGCAGTCTTGGCTTGCTGAATTTTCTGGGTGCGCTGCCGGGCTTGATGTTTGTGATTGTGATTACAACTGTAGCAACACTGCTGACGAGCATGAGTTTTCCGACTGTTAAGGAATGGCTGTTTGGCAGGGTAAAGGGGAAATATCTTGGCAAAACCAGACAAATCGCTGCAGACCTTGGTTCAGCACTGGTAGGATTCTTAAGAGCTCAGACCTTTCTTGTCTGCATCACATTCGCTGTGATCACAATTGGACTGTTGATCATCGGTAATAGCTATGCCTTTACTCTTGGCATTCTGGCCGGCCTGCTCGATCTGATACCGGTTATCGGACCGGCCCTCATATTTATCCCGTGGATCTTGGTACTGCTTTTCACCGGCAGTATTGCCTCGGCAGTCAAACTCTTGGTCATCTACCTTGCCGCTACAGTGATCCGGCAGGTCCTGGAACCAAAGATTTTGTCTCAGAATATCGGGCTGCATCCGCTGGCCACCCTGATGTCCATGTACATTGGCATGAACCTTTTCGGAGCAGTAGGACTGATCATCGGCCCCGCTCTGGTCGTCATGTATGAAGCCGTCAGGAAAGCCGGCTTTTTTATGGGAGAATAGCAAAGGCCCTTCTCTAACCTAGATAGATTATGTACTAGGTAGGCCATCGTTATTTTTAAGTAAAACTTAAGCATGATCAATTAGGATAGAATTTGAATTGGAGATATCAAAGTGAAAATAATTTCGGTTTTAGGTTCCACCGGTTCAATTGGCACGCAGACGCTGGATGTGGTTAGAAATTCGGAAGGAAAATTAGCTGTCTATGCTTTGTCGGCCAATTCCCAGGCCGACCTTTTTGAACAACAGATCCGCGAGTTCAGGCCGAGGATTGCCGTGATGATGCAGGAAGAAAAAGCACTTTTTCTGAAACAACGGGTTGCTGACCTGCCTGTCAAGGTGCTGGCAGGTATGGAGGGGCTGCTTGAGGCGGTAACGGCAGCAGAGGTGGATACGGTTGTGACCGCTGTCAGCGGCAGTATTGGTCTTGAACCTACACTGGCTGCACTGAACGCAGGAAAAAATATTGCGCTGGCCAACAAAGAAACGCTCGTTGCCGCAGGGGAACTTGTAATGCAGACAGCAGAACGGAACGGCTGTTCCATCATTCCTGTTGACAGTGAGCACTCTGCTGTGTTCCAGTGTCTCAGCGGCAACGAAAATGCAGTTAAAAAAATTATTCTGACTGCTTCAGGCGGCCCTTTCAGAGGATGGAGCAGGGAAAGGCTGGCCGGGGTAACACCGGCAATGGCGCTGAAACATCCGAACTGGAATATGGGTGCCAAAATCACCATTGATTCAGCAACCATGATGAACAAAGGTTTGGAAGTTATTGAGGCAAGATTTCTTTTCGGCGTGGATTATAACCAAATTGATGTTCTGGTTCATCCTCAGAGCATTGTTCACTCGATGGTTGAATTCCATGATGGCACTGTTCTTGCCCAGCTTGGCATACCGGATATGCGCATTCCGATTCAGTATGCGCTGACCTATCCGGAACGCTGGGAAAACCGTTTGCCGGAGCTTTCGCTTGCCGGAAAGAGCTTAACGTTTGAGAAGCCCGATCTAGCTGCTTTTCCATTTTTGAAATTCGCTTGTTCCTGCGGTCAGACGGGAGGGACACTTCCTGCTGTCATGAATGCTGCCAACGAAATCTGTGTACATGCTTTCCTGGCAGGCCGCATAAAATATCTTCAGATGCACGAGCTTGTTGAACAGACTTGTCAGGCCCACCAGGTTCAGGTGATAAAAGACCTGGATACTGTACTAGCTGCGGATAGATGGGCCAGGGAGTATGCTGCATCACAAATAAATTTGGGTTGAGGTGAATGGTTTGTTTGAGATATTAAAAACGGTAATTGCTTTTATCGTAATATTTGGCGTTTTGGTATTTGTACATGAATTTGGGCATTTCATCATAGCCAAGAGATCGGGGATTAAAGTGCTGGAATTTGCTTTTGGCATTGGGCCAAAGCTTTTTGGGTTCCAGGGTAAGGAAACGCTTTACTCCGTCAGGATACTGCCTTTGGGAGGATTTTGCAGATTCTTAAGTGTTGAAGAAGTCGGAGAAGGGGAAGAAGGCGATCAGGTCAGCAGGGAGGAACTGTTGGCCCGAAGTTTTGAAAGCAAATCAATCTGGAAGAGAATGGCCGTCATTGTGGCCGGACCGCTCATGAACTTCATCCTTGGTGCGGTGCTTTTTGTGGTTGCTTTTGCCTTTTTTGGTGTAGCCGTAGCCGATAACCGGAACCTAATCGGTGAGGTGTCACTGGGTAAACCTGCAGCCACGGCAGGACTTGCCGCCGGAGACAGAATTATTGCGATCAACGGCACAGAGACTCCAGACTGGAATTCCGTAACGCAGCAAATTCATACCAACCCCGGAGAAAAGATGTCGTTTACCGTAGAAAAAGCGGATACGAAACAAATTGCCACGATCGAGATTACCCCGGTCTATGATCAGGAGCTTGGAAAAGGATTGATCGGGATTACGCCTTCTTATACCATGCAGAAAGTATCCGTCCTGAAATCCATTCAATATGGTTTTATGCAGACGGTAGAGTTTACTAGACAAATCTTCCTTTATCTGATCCAGATGATTACCGGCAAGGCCCCGGTTGAACTTTCGGGTCCGATTGGTGTCGCCCAGGTCATCGGGGAAGGCGTCAAACAGGGCATGTCATCACTATTTACCTTGGCTGCTGTGCTCAGTATCAACTTTGGTGTATTGAATATTCTGCCGCTGCCGGCGCTCGACGGTGGTCAGCTAGCCGTAATGACTTATGAAGGAATCCGGCGCAAGCCCTTAAGCATCGAAAAGAAAGGCTGGATCCAGCTGACAGGCTTCGCACTGCTGATTGCGCTGATGATCGCGGTGACGTATCAGGATATACTGAGGATAATTACGAAGTAAATTTCATTTGGATAATGATTGCGGATGAGTCTCTAAAATCCTTAAATTATGAGTGTCATTTTACATTTTCCTTAGGTAAGTCTGCGGGCCACAATATCGCTTTTCAGCCGTTGTGTCCTCCTTGACCCGTCGCTCCTTGCCATCCATGGCATCGTGACATTAGGCCGTCCATGGCCGTCAAAAGGCCGCGCTACGCAATCCTTGCTACGCTCACAGCGAAACTGTGGCCCGTAGCCTGATTTTTAGGGTAATTGGCATGACTTATACGGAAGCTGCAGTTCTTCTATGTAGAGAATACAATTATAGTTCTCTTGCTGGGAATTCATACTAGATTTTAATCACGAATAAAAAGCGTGTTTATCTGATTTGATTTAAGCACGGATTATTCTTTAGCCTTTAAGTTCCCAACGCTATGCAAACGAATGACGTTAGCTAGGTCAATCATCATCTGAATGCATCCAATCAATGATATCAGAGCGCTTGAAGGAGCTTGGCAGGCTTCTTCTTCATAGAGATACTTTCTGGCTCTTTGATCTAGCTTGCAAATTAAACTTAAGATTAGTCTGGGGGCCACAGTTCCGCTGTCAGCGGAGCACGATGCGGAGCGCGGCTTTTTGACGGCCATGGATGGCCTAATGTCGCGATGCCATGGATGGCAAGGAGCGACGGGTCACGGAGGGCACAACAGCCGAGAAGCGGCATTGTGGCCCACAGACTAGCCCAAGATAAACTACGTCAAAATAGGAGGGTTAATCGATTGAAACGTAGGATTACGCGAGAAGTGAAAATCGGATCGGTGGCGATTGGCGGTAGTAATCCGGTCGTGATTCAGTCGATGACCAATACGGATACCCGGGATGTTCAAGCTACCCTCAATCAGATCAGGCACCTGGCGGAAATTGGCTGTGAGGTTATCCGGACGGCTGTCCTAAATGAGCAGGCTGCGCTTGCCTTGAAAGACATCTGCAGCCTTAGCCCGATTCCGGTAGTTGCGGATATTCACTTTGACTACCGACTTGCACTTAAAGCCGTTGCAAACGGGGTTCATGGGCTCCGAATCAATCCGGGAAATATCGGTGAGCGCTGGAAAGTACAAGAGGTTATCAACGCGGTCCGCGAAAGAAATATCCCGATCCGGATCGGAGTCAATACCGGATCTCTGGAAAAGGAAATCCTTGAGAAATACGGCGGACCGACCGCGGAAGGAATGGTCGAAAGCGCATTGGGCCATGTCGGCATCCTGGAACAAGAAGGCTATCATCATATCAAGATTTCGCTGAAATCATCTCATGTTCCGTTGATGATCGACGCTTACCGCATGATTGCAGACCGGGTGGACTATCCGCTGCATGTCGGGGTAACTGAAGCCGGTACGGTCAGATCCGGGGTGATAAAGTCTGCGATCGGCATTGGAACGCTTCTGGCTGAAGGCATCGGCGATACGATCAGAGTATCGCTGACAGGCGATCCTGCAGCAGAGATTCCAGTTGCCCAGCAGATTCTGCGGGTATTGGATCTCAAGAAAGGTGGATTCGAATTGATCAGTTGTCCGACCTGCGGCAGGACTCAGGTGGACTTAGTTCATCTCGCTGAGGAAGTAGAACGGAGACTTGAAGCGTTACCGGCACCATCCGAGAAGGTCTCCATCGCCGTAATGGGCTGTGTGGTCAATGGCCCTGGGGAAGCCCGAGAAGCTGATTTTGGCATTGCCGGAGGAAAAGGCAGGGGGCTGCTTTTTGCACGAGGTGAGGTTATCGCGCAGTTACCTGAGGAAGAGTTAATACAGGCCTTGATAGAGAAAATTGAAGACGATTTAAGTCTATCAGAAAGACTCTAGACCCTTTCTGATAAATTGAAGTGCAGCTAAGGCTGCTGCCAAAGACTTGGCGTCAACCAAGTTTTCTTTAAATAAATCTGAGATTTCCCGGTTGTTTAATCCTGTGTAAAAATGGTAATATTGAAGAGCAAGAACTAAGAGTAAAAACTTTTAAGAGCAAGCACTTGTTGAAAGGAAGAAATAAACAATGAAAGCTAGCCAATTACTGAATCCGACCCTGCGGGAAGTACCTGCAGAAGCCGAGGTAATCAGTCACCAGCTCATGCTGAGAGCCGGATTTATCCGCAAAGCTGCAGCCGGGATTTATACATATCTTCCTCTGGGACTCAGAGTAATTAAAAAGATCGAGCAAATCGTGCGCCAAGAAATGGATGCCAAAGGCGGGCAGGAAGTCATGCTGCCAATTGTCCAGCCGGCTGAGCTGTGGAAAGAGACTGGCCGCTGGGATGTTTATGGTCCGGAGATGTTCCGATTAAAAGATAGGCATGACCGTGAATTTTGTCTCGGTCCTACGCACGAAGAAGTCATCACCGACCTGGTCAGAAGTGAAGTCCGTTCCTATAAACAGCTGCCGCTCCTTCTGTACCAGATTCAAAACAAATACCGTGATGAAAGAAGACCGCGTTTCGGATTGATGCGTGGCAGGGAATTTATCATGAAGGACTTGTATTCTTTTGACAGAGATCCGGAAGGTTCCCGTGAAAGCTACCGCAAGATGTATGAGGCTTATGAACGGATTTTTACACGCTGCGGACTGACTTTCCGAGCTGTCGAGGCGGATGCCGGCGCGATTGGCGGAACAGGCGGGACCCATGAATTTATGGTGCTGGCCGAATCCGGAGAGGCTGCGGTGGTATTCTGTCCTGATTGTGATTATGCCGCCAATGTTGAGAAAGCTGAATGTCTACCGTGCCCTGACGCTGATCAGGATATTTTGGTCGGTTGGACAGGCGAGGTCCATACCCCTGGTATCAAAACGATTGACCAGCTGGCCGATTTCTTAAAAGTCAACAAGTCTTCTCTGATTAAAACGCTTTTATATAAAGGCGACGACCGTTTTATACTTGTTTTGGTCAGGGGGGACCGGGAAGTTAATGAGATCAAGGTCAATAATAAGCTCGGGCCGTTCCTGAACCTTAGAATGGCTGATCCGGAGGAAGTCCGGGAGGTTTTCAACTGTGAGCACGGGTTTATCGGACCGGTTGGCCTTAAGGACGTCTATATTGCCGCGGACCTTGAAGTAGCTGAGATGAAGCATGGAGTCTGCGGAGCCAATAAAAAAGATTATCATCTGCTCGGTGTCGCTTGCGGAAAGGATTTTATTCCTGCCATAATAGCAGACCTCAGAATGGTAGCACCGGGTGAACCCTGCCCGAATTGCCAGAGCCCGCTCCAAGAAGCCCGTGGGATTGAAGTTGGACAAGTCTTCAATCTTGGCACGAAATACAGTCAGGCCCTTCAGGCAACCTACCTCGACGATACAGGTAAGGAAAAGGTCTGCTATATGGGCTGCTATGGGATAGGCGTCAGCAGAACCATGGCTGCCGCCATTGAGCAGAATTATGATGAGAACGGAATTATCTGGCCGATGCCGATTGCCCCGTATCATTGTATTATCGTCCCGGTTACCTTAAAGGACGAAAATGTCGTTGCCACTGCTGAACGGTTGTATGCAGAATTAAAGGCAGCAGGGGTCGAGACAGTATATGATGACAGGGATGAACGTCCGGGTGTAAAATTCAAGGATGCAGACCTTGTTGGCTATCCTTTGAGACTGACGATCGGCGCCAAAGCACTCGCCGAAGGCAAAGTTGAACTGTATAACAGAAGCACCCGGCAAGTCGAGCTGGTTGAGGCCGACCGCGTTTGCAGTCTTGTAACAGAAATTATCAAAGAAGCCTGTCGTGTCTAGAACCACGTTTTCAAAATCTTACACAAATTGTTGATTATTGAGTATTACAAAAACGTTATGTATGGCAGGTCTGGGGGCCACAATACCGCTTTTCGGCCGTTGCGTCTTCCTTGACGCAAAAGGCCGCGCTTCGCCATCCAGGCTCCGCTTGTCGCGGAACTGTGGCCCCCAGACTGATCTTAGGGTTATTCAAGCAAGCATTATAATCTTTTATCCAAAGATTAGCCTGCGTGCTACAATTACCGCGACAAGCGAAGCATGGAGTGCGTAGCGCGGCATTTGCGCCATGGATGGCGCAATTCGCCGAAAAGCGGTATTGTAGCATGCAGGCAACCCCAAACATAGATATCATGAAAGTCAATCATTTATCAGAGATTGCGTTTGGATACAGAGGAGGCATCATTGGTGTCAACTGCGGCGGTCAAACTGGAAGCAACACCTTTTTATCAGGGATTACCAAGTGATATCAGCATGAGGCTGGATACTTTTCTAAATTATATATTGCTGGAGAGGGTGGAGATTGTTCCTGAACAAAGAAAGTGGATACTCCATCTTTCTTTATCCCGTCCGGTCCAGGAAGAAATTCTGGGTCTCTTAACTGAATCCTTAAAGAAAAGATTAAATAGTGGGAACGAAAATAACGGAATCACGATTGAGATAAAAACAAAAATGTCCCCCAATTTCACCCTAGAGATGCTTTGTCAAGAACATTGGCTGCAAATCATTCAGGATATTCACGAGAAGGTGCCTTCCCTTAAGGTCTGGCTGAATGCTTCCGTAAAATACGAGGTTGTTAATAACAGACTGACCTTCTTCGTTCCGAGTATGATGGCAATGGAATATTGTCAGCTGAAACAGGATAGTCTGGAAAGCTTCTTTCGGCAGAAATATGATCTGGATACAAGGATCTTCTGGGAAATTGAAGAGACTGCCGCCGAAGAAGAAATCTATTTCGACGCGGAAAAAGAAGAGCAAAAGTATGTAGAGGAAATCCTGTCCCAAAAGCCTGACGAGAAAAAAGAGAAGAAAGAGCAGAATGCTGTTTTGCTTGGCAGAGAGATAAAGGGTATGCCGGTTCTGTTGGCCGATATTCATGACGAGGAGAAACAGGTCATTGTAGAGGGTGAGGTCTGCGAAACAGAAATCAGACTATTAAAAAGCGGGCGTCAATTATTGTCGTTCGGTCTGACAGACAAGACAAACTCGATAGGCTGCAAGCTGTTCTTTGATGAAGGGAAAAAACCTCTGGAAATCAATAAAGGTGACTGGCTCAGAGTGAAAGGGTCCGTGCAGTTCGACCGGTATACGACCGAGCTGACGTTGATGCCAAGGGATATGATGACTGTTTTGAAGACGTCCAAGCCGGATCTTGCGGAAGAAAAACGGGTTGAACTGCATCTGCACACCAAGCATTCGGAAATGGATGGTGTTTCATCGATCCAAAGCATGGTGAAGCGAGCCGGTGAGTGGGGACATACCGCGATTGCTGTAACAGATCACGGAGTCGTCCAGGCCTTTCCGGATGCAGCTGAAGCCGGAAAAAAATACGGTGTCAAAATCATCTATGGCATGGAAGGCTATTTGGTCGAGGATGGCGGAACGAATCCGGTTGAGTTGAGCCGCAGCCGTTCTTTTCATATTATTATTCTGGCCAAGGATTATACCGGCTTAAAAAATCTGTATAAACTTGTTACCGCTTCCCATATGGAGTATTTCCACAGACGTCCCCGTATTCCGCGTTCGCTGCTTGATGCCCACAGGGAAGGTTTGATCCTTGGTTCGGCCTGCGAATCAGGAGAACTGATGCGGGCAATCTTGCAAAAGAAAGATGCGGCAGAAATCAAAAAAATTGCTTCGTATTACGATTATCTGGAAATTCAGCCTCTGGGGAACAATCGGTTTATGCTGAAAAACGGTGAGGTTTCCAACGAACAAGAATTGATCGATATGAACCGGCACATTGTCTCTCTTAGTAAGGAACTTGGTATTCCTGTCGCGGCTACCTGTGACGTCCATTTTCTTGATAAAGAAGATGAAGTCTACCGAAGAATTTTGATGGCCGGGAAAGGCTTTGCCGATGCTGATGAGCAGGCTCCGCTGTATTTCAGGTCAACGGACGAAATGCTCAAGGAATTTGCTTATCTTGATGATGAGGATGCCTATCGGGCGGTAGTCACAACACCGAGAATGATTGCTGAACAGGTCGCTGAAATCAAACCGTTCCCGGACGACTTTTTTGAACCGAAGATTGAAGGCGCTGCCGATAAAATCCGGGATATGACGATAACCAGAGCGTATGAGCTGTACGGCAATCCTTTGCCGGAAACGGTTCAGAAAACCTTAAATAAGGAACTGGATTCCATCATCGGCAACGGTTTTGCCGTGTTGTATCTGATTGCGCATCTACTCGTAAAAAGATCGAACGAGGATGGTTATCTGGTCGGATCAAGGGGCTCCGTCGGATCATCACTCGTCGCAACTTTTACCGGTATCACGGAGGTCAATCCGCTTCCACCGCACTATCGCTGTGCGAATCCGGAGTGTCTTTATTCAGAGTTTGTGACGGACGGAATCACCGGAGCAGGTGTGGATCTGCCGGATAAAGTATGTCCGCAGTGCGGCAGGGAACTGGTTAAAGACGGGCATGACATCCCGTTTGAAACCTTCCTGGGCTTTAAAGGAGACAAGGTTCCTGATATCGATCTAAATTTCTCGGGAGAATATCAGCCTAGAGCTATGAAATACACCGAGGAGATATTTGGCAAGGAAAATGTTTTCCGAGCCGGAACGATTTCCACGATTGCTGAAAAAACTGCCTATGGTTTTGTGAAGAATTACCTGGAGGAAAGAAAGGTCAAATACAATCAGACAGAACTGAACCGACTGGTCAGTGGCTGTACGGGCGTAAAAAGAACAACAGGACAGCATCCGGGAGGATTAATGGTTATCCCGAAAGAATGCGATGTCTTTGACTTTACCCCGTTACAAAGACCGGCCAACGACACCACTTCAGACATCATCACGACCCACTTCGACTACCATTCCATCTCCGGGCGTTTAACCAAACTGGACCTGCTCGGCCATGATGATCCGACGTCTATTAAAATGCTGGAGGACCTAACCGGACTTGATGCGAAGAAAATTCGGCTCGATGATGCGCAAACCCTCTCGCTCTTTTCGAGTACCGATGCACTTGGCGTGAATGCGGAGGAAATCGGTTCCACGACCGGAACACTCGGCATCCCGGAATTCGGCACAAAATTTGTAAGACAGATGTTGGAAGACACCAAACCTTCAAGCTTTTCCCATCTGGTTAGAATATCCGGACTTTCCCATGGCACGAATGTCTGGGTAGGCAATGCCCAGGACCTTGTCTTAAACGGGACAGCCGACATCTCTAACATTATTGCCTGCCGTGATGACATTATGATCTATTTGATTCAGATGGGACTTAATTCAAGCCATGCCTTTAAAATTATGGAGTCGGTCCGCAAGGGCAAAGGACTCAAAGATGAAGATATTGAGGCCATGAAAAAACAAAACGTTCCGGATTGGTATATGGACTCCTGTCAGAAAATCAGTTATATGTTTCCGAAAGCCCATGCTGTAGCATATGTAACAATGGCTTTCAGGATCGCTTGGTTTAAGATCAATTATCCTGAAGCGTTTTATGCAACCTTCTTTACCGTCAGGGCAGATGAGTTTGATGCGGAACTGATCTGCAGTGGTGTGAAAAAGTGCCGGGAGACTATCAAAGAAATTGCCGCTAAAGGCAATAATGCAACGGCTAAGGACAAGAACCTACAGACGATCCTTGAGATTGCGGTGGAAATGTACTGCCGGAAGATTAAGCTGCGCAAGGTTGATCTGTGGGAATCGGATGCGGTACGTTTTCAGGTAACGCCCAACGGGCTTCTGCCGCCACTGTCATCCCTGCAGGGAGTCGGTGAAACGGCTGCGGCGAGTTTGGTCAAACTCAGGGCACAGGGAGCGATCAAATCTGTTGAAGATATCCAGGCCCGGTCCAACGGGAAAATCAGCAAAACCGTCATTGAAACGCTTCAGCAGCACGGATGTCTGGAAGGGCTGCCCGATAAAAATCAACTGAGTTTGTTTTAAACTGCGCATTAGGAATATTGCAGACAGAAACAGTATATGATATAGTAAAAGAAGGAATTTTATTCTAAGTAGATTTTTGGTTCAGAGTGGGGATTACCCACTCTTTCATTTGGTATGATAAAAAATGAAAAATGCTTAACTCTAAAAGGAGTATACGATGAGCAATTCTATTTTGAACAAAGTTATAAGTTTGGCAGAGCCGCTCGTAATGGAACTGGGACTAGAATTAGTCGATGTCGAGTATGTTAAGGAAGGTGCTCACTGGTATCTAAGATTATATATTGATAAGGAAGGCGGAGTAGATATTGACGATTGTGCCGAGGTAAGCCATCGAATTAATGAGGTTCTGGACAAAGAAAATCCGATTCCCCAGGCCTATATGCTGGAAGTATCTTCTCCCGGAATTGAGAGACCGCTTAAAAAGAGAGAGGATTATATTAAATATACAGGAAAGCTTGTGAGTATTCATACGACAGAAGTGTTTCGGGAATACAACCGCTTTACCGGAAATTTAAAAGGACTGGCTGATGACCAGGTTATCCTAGAATATGAGGGGCGGGAGATTGCCATTCCTTTGTCGCTAATTGAAAAGGCCCATCTTACTTTTGAGTTTTAAAATGATTTCAAGGAGGGATTCAGACAGATGAACATGGAGTTCATTGAAGCAATTCACGAATTAGAAAAAGAAAAAGGTATTTCGACAGAGATATTGTTTGAAGCGATTGAAGCTGCTCTGATATCGGCATATAAAAAGAACTTTTCCTCTTTACAGAATGTAAGGATCCATATAGACCGCTTGAATGGAGAAATCAAAGTATATGCCCGCAAAAACGTTGCGGAAATGGTGGATGATCAGCGTACCCAAATATCATTAGAAGAAGCTAAAAAAATTGATTCGAACTATTCCATTGAAGATATTGTTGAATTTGAAGTCACTCCGCGTGACTTTGGCCGCATCGCAGCGCAGACTGCCAAGCAGGTTGTTGTTCAAAGAATACGCGAGGCTGAACGTGGGTTAATATACGATGAATATATCAATCGTGAGGGAGATATTGTCACTGGCATCGTCCAACGCTATGAACAACGCAACGTCATTGTCGATCTTGGCAAGGTGGAGGCTGTATTGCCTGCCTCAGAGCAGAACCCTGGAGAGAACTACCAATCCTTTGAAAGAATCAAGGCCTATGTTGTTGAAGTGAAGAAAACTACAAAAGGTCCCCAAATCTTGCTTTCCCGTACCCATCCTGGATTGATCAAACGATTGTTTGAGTTGGAAGTTCCAGAGATTCATGATGGAATTGTAGAAATCAAGGCTGTTGCAAGGGAAGCAGGTGCACGGTCGAAAATTGCCGTTTACTCGAAAGACAAAAACGTTGATCCGGTCGGAGCGTGTGTTGGACCGAAGGGCAGCAGGGTGCAGAATATCGTGAATGAACTGAAAGGCGAAAAAATGGACATCATCAACTGGTCAGCTGATCCGACTGAGTTTGTGTCCAATGCGCTTTCCCCGGCCAGAGTTTTGGGCGTTTATCCACGGTATGAAGACAAGGTGACGCTGGTGGTCGTGCCGGACTATCAATTATCACTCGCGATCGGGAAAGAAGGACAGAACGCCAGACTGGCCGCGAAGTTGACCGGCTGGAAAATTGATATTAAGAACGAAACGCAAGCGCTTGCTCAGAATCTGATCCCGGAAGACATCTATCAGGATGAAGAATATGAGGGTGAATACTATGAGCAGGCGTATGAGCCCTATGAAGAAGGCGAATATGCAGATTATGAGGAAGGATCCTACGACAACTATGTAGAAGGCGAGTACGAAGAATCTGAAGAATACCAGGAATATGATGAAGGTTATCAGGACTACACTGAAGAAGAATACGATGAATATGATGGCGGGAGTTATCAGGAGTACGAGGACAGTCAATACTACGATGAATACGACGAATACGACGAATCTGCAGAATATAATGACGATGAAAATGTTCGGCATGAAAACAGTGATGCTGATGTGTCCTATTCAGAATTAGAATCACCTGCTGATGAAGCCTCCCAAGTAGATAAACAGCAGGAAACAGAGAAACCCAAAAAAAAGGCCAAGTCTTCAAGCAAGAAAAAATAGGTTTAGTGACCAAAAGAAATTCCCGAAAGGTGAGAAAATGAAGGTAAGAAAAATCCCTCTGCGCATGTGTCTTGGCTGCCAGGAAATGAAACCCAAAAAAGAATTATTGAGAATCGTAAAAACACCTGAGGGAGTTTTGGAATTTGATCCTTCTTCCAAGAAAAATGGGCGTGGAGCTTACCTTTGCCAGTGCCCGGATTGTCTGATAAAGGCTCTGAAACAAAACCGTTTTGAAAAAACTTTTGGCATCAAACCCACCAAAGAAATGCTGGCTGAAATTGAAAGGCAGATGAATTCTTCTTGACACCCAAAATATTATCATTGCTTGGAATGGCAAGGAGAGCCGGGAAAATTTCTTCTGGAGAATCACAAGTTGAAGCGTTTTTAAAAAAACAAAAGGGCTCATTATTGATTATGGCAGAAGATTCACCCGGCTCTATCAAGAAGTACAGTCAATGGGCCAATGATCTCCATATTCCGGTTATAATCTGCGGCACGAAACAAGAACTCGGGGAGGCTGTTGGATTATCACCAAGAGCACTTATACTGATTATGGATGACGGTTTCGCTAAAGCAATCATCAGGTTGGGGGACACACCTGAAAATGAGCGAGTTTAAAAGTTTTTATGTTCTCAGTTAAATATAAGGAGTTGAAAGGTTATATTTTTATTTTCGTTTTTGGGGGGTGACAATGTGACCAATATTCGGGTTCACGAACTGGCAAAAGAATTGAATATATCCAGCAAGGCTTTAATGGAAAAGTTTAATGATATTGGTGTACCAGTGAAAAACCACTTAAGTGCTGTATCCACGGAAGAAGCTGAAAAAGTTAAGAAAGTGCTGACCACGACAGGCGAATCACAGAAAAAAGAAGTAAGCAGGCCGGTTAAGGCTGCCGGGGCTGAGGAAAAAGTTCCTGCCAGAAAAAGAACCGAAGAAAATGCTCCCCCGGAAAGTTTTAGAAATGCAGAAGGTCACAAAACGAGTCAGGGACAAAGACCACCTGGAGAGATGAGACCACAGGGACAAAGACCGCCCGGAGAGATGAGACCGCAGGGACAAAGATCGCCCGGAGAGATGAGACCGCAGGGACAAAGACCGCCCGGAGAGATGAGACC
>NZ_POSF01000020.1 GCF_004343605.1 Dehalobacter sp. 12DCB1 | reverse complement strand
TTCAAGCTCGTTTGTTTACCAAATTTCATTGACGAGTCTAGCTTTTTATTTCATTCTTGTTGTTCAGTTTTCAATGACCTTTGCGCTGCTGGAGACATTTTTATTCTCATTTATTCTCTAGCCACAGTTGATGATTTTAGCAGTTTCGTGTAGGAATGTCAACTACTAATTTTTCTATCGCTTGCTTTTGAATAAATTAGTTTATTTCATTCACATCACGTCATAGTCAATTGCTGCGTCTAAATCATCCGGCATACCTCCATTATTTAATCTATTGGAGGTATTTTCTCATGATCGGCGTGCGTAAGCTATGCACCAGAATATATTTGTTAGGCGCTTACTGTTATTTTTATGTTAATGATTTAACATAATTAAAAAAAATCTCATTGTTTCTTGCCAACTTCATTCAGATCTTTAAACAGCTTATTGGTAAGCTTGTCAAAAAAATAACTATTCTTGATTTCTCTTTTATAGCCATTTTATACTTATCCAAACAAAGAGCTTATTTCAATTAAATTAACAGGAAAGGAGATGTAATTAATTACTGCGTTGCTTCGTTTATACCATACTCACTTTAATAAGGAGATAAAAAAATGGGTAAATTAGAAAATAGAGTGGCTATCGTAACAGGTGCTGCCAGCGGAATGGGTAAAGCAATTGCGATCCTTTACGCGAAAGAAGGTGCTAAAGTTGCTGTCTCGGACCTAATTCTTAAGGATGTAGAAAACGTTGTTTATGAAATCGAGTCGGCTGGCGGGGTTGCTTTTCCCATAAAAGCGAACATTACCAATGAAGTTGATGTTCAAAATTTAGTCGACAGTACTGTGAATAAATTTGGTACGATAGATATTTTAGTGAATAACGCTGGTATTATGGATAATTTCGTACCAGCTGGAGCAGTAACTGACGAACTATGGGATCGTGTTTTTGCAGTTAATTCTACTGGGCCTATGCGTACAATCAGAAAAGTTCTTCCGATATTTATCACCAAAAAAAGTGGCACAATAGTTAACATTGCTTCAGTCGGAGGGTTATTTGGCTCGAGAGCTGGGGCAGCATACACTGCCTCAAAACATGCGATTGTAGGTTTAACAAAAAATGTCGGTTTTCAATATGCCACGCTCGGCATTCGCTGCAATGCAATTGCTCCAGGTGCTGTAAATACAAATATCGGTAAAACAATCTGTGACCCCCATGAATTTGGTATGGAAAGAGCAATGGCTGGAATTAATCTAAATCCAAGATCCGGTGAACCTAATGATATTGCTAAAGTTGCCTTGTTCCTTGCTTCAGATGAAGCTTCCTTTGTAAATGGTACGATTATTACTACGGATGCAGGCTGGACAGCTTATTAATTTGGGGCTTAAAGGATTCTCCAACCTTTCCTAATTGAAACACCCTCACGCTACAAATCATCACTACCCGCCAAACGGGTAGTGATGATTTGTAGCAAAAAAAGGCCGATGCATGCGATCGGTCTTAATTCATTTCGCTAGCAACGGCCCACTTTTCGCTTAATAAGACTACCTAAATATTAAATGGTCATTTTCCAGCTCGTATTCTTACATTCTTGTTTTTGTTATGTATCTTGGTCGGAAAAGAGCACGCAATAATCTACCTTGCACCACCATAGATGATTGATTACCCAGCCATGATCTTTCGACCATAACCAAGCAGGTCGCCACCTATAGTCATGGTTTGTTCGACCATACAAGATATCTTTACAGCTGACAGCAACCTCACGGCTGCAGCCAACCATTAATTCTATGACTTTGTAACGAACTTACAAACACATAGAATATACGACACCCGGCATGATCTTAGCTCGACCCTTAACGATAGGTTGGAACCCTAAAACAATAAAATTAATCGACTGCCTTAAAGCTTTTCCCAACCGTTAAAAATCTTCCCTCCGACTGCCTGAAAGCCTTCGACCTTCAGACAATCTTTGGCCAACCCGGTTACACCCCCAAAAGAGCATAACAGAATCTTGGCTCAACCATTACGTACCCTTTTACGGTCTTAGAATTTGCATTTTTACTGTTTTTTATCCAGGCAATAAATTCCTGACTTTTCGTTAGGATAGATCAGTCGCCAAAATCGAACAGATCACCGAGGAATGATCTTTTATTGTTTCTGCCATATTTTCCATGTTGACCATGTTCATGGTCATGGTCATGGTCTTGACCATGCTGCTTGTATTCATGCTCATAATTCCCGTATTCATTTACATATCCAGGTCTGCGTTCCTGAGTACTGTTCTCAGACTGGGATTTTTCGATGATTTTGTCCAATTCACCGCGATCGAGCCAGATTCCGCGGCACTGCGGGCAGTAATCAATTTCTACTCCTTTGCGTTCCGCCATCTGCAATTTCACATGACACACCGGACAATCCATGAACGACACCTCCACAAGAATTTTATTTACAGGATAAGCTTATATGCTTAATATTCGTTTAAAAATTCTGTTCTATACTGATTGACAAATACATTTTGATAGTGCAAATCCTGTTCCGTCCTGCGTAATTTTTGTTCCGCAGGATATCCAAGCCCGATCATACATTCCACTTTTAAGCCCCGGGGTATGTTAAGTACTTCCTGGATATATTCTTCCGTGGTCTTCCCCTCGGACTGATTTCTGTTTCTGACCTGAACCCAGCAGGAACCTAGTCCCATCGATTTTGCGGCCAATTGAATAATGATCGCAGCTATAGATGCATCTTCGGTCCAAACATCTGTCAGACTGCTGTCCGCCAGGACCACAATGGCCAAAGGGGCTCCGCTTAAGAAAGCTGATCCGTGCTCCCTTGCTACGGAAAGTTTCTGAAGGAGGTCACGATCTTCCACAACGATGAAACGCTGCGGCTGAATCCCTCTGCCGGAAGGAGCCAATAAGGCAGCTTTGACCAGGTTTTGGATTCTATCTTTTTCTATTGCAGATGGGCTGTATTTGCGGATACTTCTTCTTTCATATAACAAATCAAGCATATTTATCCCTACCTTTCCTTATACCTGTCATTCAGTTTATTTTTCCACTCCCTGTTTGGACAGATAACCATTAGTTCTGTTCGGTTAAAGCTTTGCTTTATTTTAATTTCTTTTTAGCTTTGTTTCTACTCTCTTTATTTATTTGTATACTGCTTCCCAAATAATAGGTCATATTCCAGCAGCCAGTAATCTTCTTTTGTTTCCTGGAATGATGATGGCAACTCGTTGTACACCTGCCCGTACTGGTCAACAAAGACTGTTTTTCCGTAAACGGGCAGTACATCAGCCATTCGCCCGGTATAATCAAAAATAGCATTTTTCGGATAATTCAGCTGTTCCAACAAATAGGCTCCCAGAAACGACGAGCTGATAAGTCCTAAATTCGAGGTCCTTTGTATTTTTTTGACTGCGCCTGCCAAACTTTTATCCGCAGTGATTTCAGCAGTGTCCGGCTGATCGTTTGACCAAATGATCAGCGGAACCGACTTCATTTTTAAGGTATCTCCAGTGGACCATTCGTTTTCATTCCGGGTAATATAACTAGTTTCTTTATAAACCTGATAATCCTTGCCTAAAAAAGGCAGGTGATCCCCGAAGTAAACGACGATTGTCGGCCTATTCGATTCCCGCAGATAGTCAGTCAAAAAAGCCAGCGACGTATCTGCATCTTGTACGCCTTCCGCATAAGTGTCTAAAATTCCTTTTCCTTCGGACGTCAGACTGCCTGAGGTACTCACCGCATGGTCATTATAGCGGTCAGCCGGATAAGGACCGTGATTTTGCATGGTTACAGCAAAAATGAACTCCGGCTGATCGGCAGTTTGAAGCTCTTGAATAATTCTTTTACTTACTTCCATATCTCCGATATATTCGCCGTCAATTTCTGCCCCACTGAAATCTTCCAGACTGTAAAAGTGCTGAAAACCCAGCAGCGGGTAAATCTTGTCCCTGTCATAAAACCAGCTGTGATAGGGATGGATGGCCGTCGTTTCATAGCCGTAACGCTGAAGCAGGCTGGGCAGAGCCGGCAGTGATTTTGTGACATACTGCTGGTAAGCTATTGCTCCCTGAGGCAGGAAATTTGTCGATAACCCTGTCAAAAACTCAAATTCCACATTTGCCGTACTTCCTCCAAACACAGGGGACAATATTTCACCCGAAGTGCCCTCATTGCTTAATTCTCTAAAATTGGGCAGCGGATCTTCAGAAAAAACAACATTCGGAAGTCTTGTAGGGTCCCAAAAAGATTCATCTAATATGACAACAATATCCGGCTTCATTCCGCTGTCTTGAACACTGGCAACCATGGCAGACGAACTGGCTTTGTCACCAGCAATGATCTTGTCGATGGTTTCTTCACTGTAGCCAGTCGGCTCAAAAACCATGACATATTCCGTGTTCATCATAAAACCTAGGAGAAAACCGTTCTGTAAGCTATTTTGGGTTTGAACCCAGTAGATATGTTCGATTTCTGCCATTTTAAACAACGTCTGAATCGGCGTATGCCGGTAAAAAACAAGAACAGGAATCAGAATCCCGACACCTACGAGTACACAGATTCTGGTCCTTAAGCGAAGATGGTCCTTCGGAATCAGGAATGTTCCAGCCAAAATAAAAAGTATGATCACCACACCAAGAAGAACAAGGACCGGCACCACTTCTCCGGAAATCTTCGGCAGTAAATTATAAACCTGGTTAAATCTTCCAAAATCCCAAGGGAACAAAGGATCGCCTAAAAACTGTTTCTTTACCGTATTCGTTACCGCAAGTAAAATCAGCAGGACAGATGAAGAAATGATCGTAAGGCGCAGATTTCCGGTAAGAAAAAGAAAAAAACACAGAATGACAATTGCCAGGAAATCGTTGATCAGAAATACCAGAAAATCGGAAGTTATCCACCCAAAAGCTAATTTAAAATCTCCCCGTTGAATCATTTCGACAGCAATGACCTGGATGAACGCTGTGGCTGCAATCCAGATCAGAAAGCCCTTGGCTGACAATTTCCTGGTTCTCAAACGGTTTCTAACAAATCCTTGGAAGGCCTTCCCCATATAAGACATCGATAATTCTTTTTCCTCCCAGTCTTGTTTTCACGGTCACGAGAGGTCTTCCGGTCTCCGCGACGCTACCAATCAGCCTCGCGTTAGTGCCAAGCCGATTTTGCTTAAGAATTTCCAAAGCCTGGTCTGAATGCTCTTGAGCGGTGATACAGAGAAACTTCCCTTCATTGGCCATATAGAGTGGATCCAGGCCTAAAATGTCACAGAAAGATTTGACTTCCGGATCCACAGGGATGCTTTTCTCTTCAATCTCTATGGCATGGTTCGAAGCTTCGGCAATCTCATTTAGGACCGTACCTAAGCCTCCCCGGGTAATATCCCTCATCGCACGGACTTCAACGCCTGCCTGAAGCAAAGCATCGACCATCGGTCCAAGATTCTCACAGTCACTTTGGATCGAATTGGCGATTTCCATGCGTTGGGACATGATGCAGGCGTGATGGTTACCTAAGTCACCGCTGACAATGAGGGCATCTCCCTTACGGATAGCATCCGTACCAATCTGTTTACCGCTTTTTCTGAAACCAAGACCAGCTGTATTGATATACAAACCGCCGTTTCCCTGAACGACCTTGGTATCTCCGGCGACAATTTTAATGCCTGCCTCTTTGGCCGTTTTACTCAGAGATGCGACGACGCGGTCAAGTAAATCTATCTCGAGACCTTCTTCCAGAATAAATCCCGCTGTCAGATACTGAGGTTCGGCTCCGGCCATCCAGAGATCATTTACCGTTCCGCAGACAGCAAGCTTGCCAATATTCCCTCCCGGAAATTCCAGAGGCGTCACCACAAAAGAATCAGTTGTCATCGCCAGCGGATATTTGGAAACCGGCAGGATGGCCGAATCTTCCATTTTATCAAGGTAATCGTTGGCCAGATATTTATGGAAAAGATCCTTAATAAGCTCCCTGGTAGCATTGCCACCGCTTCCATGCGCCATTACAATCTTCACTTACTCACCCACTCATTTTTCATTACAGGCTGCTTAGCCTGAGTCCATCTGTAAACTATCTTACTGTATCTACCTTATCTATCTTATTTATCTTCTTAGTATATTTTCCCGACTTATTTTTTCATACGCAACATTTAAACGTTGATTACAAATTTATGAATGGATTACTTTCTGGTAAACCGGAACCAGATGCCGCAGGTACCTTCAGACGATACCATACAGGGCCCTTGCGCTTTGGCCGGTGTACAGGCCTTACCGAACATCGGACACTCATCAGGGTTAATCTTGCCAAGGATAACCTCGCCGCAACGACAGTTCGTCGATTTTTGAGCATCGCCGACAAGATCGGTCGAACCGGCATCATATTGCCGGTATTTTTGATTCAGATATAAACCAGAGTCCTCAATAACGCCGATTCCGCGCCAAAAGGCAGGTCCGGCTTCAAAATAGTCGCTGATATATGTTAAAGCAATCGCGTTCCCTTCCGGCTTAACCACAGAAGGATAAAGATTATGCACTTCGTGTTTATGATTTTCGACTTGTTTGACCAAATCATAAATGGCGATCAGGATATGTTCTCCTTCAAAGCCGGCTACGGCAAAAGGCTTCATATACTGCTCCGCCAAACCGGCATAAGCCTGCGAACCAAGAATCGTGCTGACATGCCCCGGCGCAATAAACGCTGATATTTCATTATCCGTGGCGCAGATGAAGTCCAGAGCCGGCATAACCCTGCGCAGCGCCGTCAAGAACCTGATATTGGTCAGACCGGAACGCTCCATTTGTTGGATAACCAGCGCATAAGACGGAATCGTGGTTTCAAAACCGACGCAGGCGATCACATACGTAAGTTCCGGGTTAGCTGCGGCCTTTTTAAGCGCTTCCTGCGGTGAGTACATGATCTCGACCTTTGCCCCGTCCGCCTTGGCCTCACTTAAAGATTTCTCCGAGCCCGGCACTTTCATCATATCGCCAAAGGTCAGCAGCACGCAGTTCGGTGTCATGGCCCATTCGATGGCTTTATCAATATAGGAAGCCGGAGTTACGCACACCGGACAGCCCGGACCGGATATAAGCCTGATCTTTGGTGAAAGCAGACTGCGTATGCCGTTTTTAAAGATTGAGGAAGTATGAGTTCCGCATACTTCCATGATTTTAAGCTCTTGATGATCGCCCGCAAGCTCTTTCCGTATATGATCAAGATTCATATTTCAGTGACTCCAATTCTACAAATAACTCCAATATTTCATCGGCAGTGTCCTTCTGAATAACTTCAATGGCGCATCCTGCATGAACCAGTACGTAATCACCTGCTTGGGCATCTACCAGGGCCATATTAACATCAATAATATTCCCCTGGAAATCAACCTTGCCGGTAAAGTCATTCACTTCCACCACTTTCCCGGGAACAGCCACACACATTTCGTTCACCACCCTGTTCAAATGCCGCTAGTCTCTTTCGTACCCTATCAGCTCAAAATTGTGATATATAGGATTTAAGGTTGACCTCATACTGAAATCATTTTATTACGGTTCACCTAAAAAAGCAAAGAATAGCCTTTTAACCTTTTTTTTGCAGTAGCCATCCTGCAACGTCTTCAAAACCTTGTCCGGTTTTAGCGTTAACTTCAAACACCGGTGCAGTTTTGTTCAATGCTCTTACTCCCTTAAGGAAAAATTCATCGTTGAAATCAACATACGTTTTCAAGTCACATTTCGTAAGCAGAATCACGTCGGCTTTTTCAAAAGCCAGCGGATATTTATACGGTTTATCACTGCCCTCAGCCGCTGAGCAAATCAGCATTTTGATATGCTCACCAATTTGGAATTCTGCCGGGCAGACCAAATTACCGATATTTTCGATGAACAACAATCCGGGCTTATCAAAAGACAATCCGTCCAGGGAACTCTGGATTGTAGGCGCATCCAGATGACATGCTCCATTCGTGTTAATCTGGATCGCTTCAATACCTAACTCTTTGAGCTTGACCGTGTCAATATCCGATTCGATGTCTCCTTCAATCACATATACTTTGTTTTCGGAAAGCTGCCGGATGAGATTAATAATGCTCGATGTCTTTCCTGCTCCGGGAGCCCCCATGATATTCACAACAAATACACCCATCTTGCCCAGTTTTTCCTGCGTCGCAAAGGCTATCCTGTCATTTTCATCAAAAATGTTCTGAACAACCTGAATTTCTTTTTCTGCCACTTAAAGCCCCCCTTTTTATTCTGTTTCTATTTCAATATCTTTAACATAGAATTCTTTTCCAATGTTTGTTGGCATGCCATCATTGCCGCAGTCAGGGCAGGCAAAAGAAAACGGCTGACGCGTATAATGAATATTACAGTCAGGGCAGTACCACTTGGCTTTAATATTTTCCATCTCAAGAACAGCCCCCTCACAGAGCGTGCCTTTCGAAATAATATCAAAATACATTTGAATGGATTCGCCAATGAAGCCGGACTGCTCCCCGACAACCAAGGTAATGCGCGTAACACTACGCGCATTATTCTCCTTGGCTTTTCCGGAAGCAATTTTTATAATTTGTTCAGTAATCGGATATTCATGCATCTTCTTCTACTGTTTCCACCTGTGTAAGATTATTCTGAGCTTCTGTCCCGGAAGTAACTTCCTGGACGACAGGCCCATATGCGGTAAACAACTTACTCGATTTATCTCTCATTGGCGCAGTGTAACTTCTTTGGGTATTCAGGCAATTCTTCGGGCATACCTGAACGCAGAAATTGCAAACAATACAACGCGTACGGTCGATTTCCCATTTTTTATCGGGTTTAGCGACTTCAATGGCTGTAGCCGGACATCTCCGGGAACAAATGCCGCAGAACGAACAATCATCTATCTTAGCCATTTCAATGCTGCCGCGCGTATTCGGATAAAATTCATTTTTGATGACCGGATACATCGCTGTAGCAGGCTTGCTGAATAAACTTTTCATAATTGTTTTATTGATTACATTAAAAGCCATGCGTCTCTCCCTACCTTTCCGTACAGCTGATACAAGGATCAATGGTCAATGCCAGTACCGGAACATCTGCAAGGTCTGCGCCCGGCAATATTTTCAGCAACGCAGGGATATTCGCAAACGTCGGTGTCCTGACTCTGAACCTGTCCAAATATTTTGTACCGTTGCCTTTGGCGTAGTAGAAAGCCTGGCCCCGCGGCTGCTCCAGACGGGCGATATATTCTCCGTTTGGATTGCCCTTCACCTTCATATCAACTTCACCGTCAGGTATCTTTTCAATACACTGACGAATCAGGTCCAGCGACTGGTATAATTCACGCACCCGAACCACGGTACGGGCGTAGCAATCACCGTCTTTCTCGACGATTGGCTCAAAATTCAGATCGCCGTAAGCGGCATAGCCTAAGGTACGCATATCCTCCACAACACCGCTGCCCCTCAAGGTCGGACCAACGGCGCCCAGATCGATCGCTTCCTGATAGGTCAGGACTCCTATGCCCCTGGTTCTCTTCTGAACGGAATAGTCCCGTACAAATACGTCTGTCACTGCTTTAGCTTCTTCACCGATGTCTTTGATAATACGCTTTATTCTATTCAATGTGTCGTTATCAATATCTTTCCAGACCCCGCCAATTTTACATACACTAAATATAACTCTACCGCCGGTGGTCTCTTCAAAAATATCAAGCACTTTTTCCCTGATTCGCCAGCAATGCATAAACAGGCTTTCAAATCCATAACCATCGGCCATGAGACCGAGCCAGAGCAAGTGGCTGTGTACCCTGGAAAGTTCCGCCCAGATGGTACGCAGGTATTTGGCGCGGGGTGGAATGTCCACGCCCATCATGCCTTCCAGCGTCTGAGCATAGGCCTGTCCGTGAATAAAACTGCAGATCCCGCAAATACGCTCAATGACATAGATCATTTCATTAAAATCTCTTTTTTCAACCAGCTTTTCCAAGCCTCTGTGCACAAACCCGATCGAAGGAACAGCGCCAACTACTTTCTCATCTTCCATAATAAGATCTAGATGGAGCGGTTCAGGCAGTACCGGATGCTGAGGCCCAAATGGAATTATTGTTCGCTCACCCATATTACCATTCCTCTCCTATTCTTTCATATCCGCGGCAGTTACGCTGAAAGGCTGTTTAACTGCTGTCTCGTAAAATGTCCC
Source organism: Dehalobacter sp. 12DCB1 (assembly GCF_004343605.1). Taxonomy (GTDB): domain Bacteria; phylum Bacillota; class Desulfitobacteriia; order Desulfitobacteriales; family Syntrophobotulaceae; genus Dehalobacter. The sequence continues at coordinate 113,288 of NZ_POSF01000020.1, read as the reverse complement.
CTGAAAATCGACTGCCATTCCGCTGACATTAACGCCATAAAGGTCATGGATCTCGTTTTCATAAAGAAACGCTGCAAAATATACACCGCTGATACTCGGAACGGTATCGCCAACCTGGACATCTAATCTCAAAGTTTCCAAAGTCAAGTCGAGTTTTTCAAACGAATAAAGTAAATACATTTCCGATAGCGTTTTGGTGCCGCAGATTTGAACCAGTCGATACCCATTTTGCAAATACTGCTTTGAACGGTCAACAAGCTCTTCAGTCGCGACCGGATTAATGATACATTCCGTCATCTATTTCGCCACCTTCCCTAAGTTCTTATATTTTTCCTCAAGGACTCCCAAAGCCTGAACGACACCGTCAATGATCGCTTCAGGTCTGGCAGCGCATCCAGGGACATAGACGTCTACTGGAATGACGTTATCGATTCCGCCCTGGACATTATAGCATTCGCGGAAGATTCCTCCGGAAGTGGCGCAAGCTCCGATTGCCACTACAACTTTCGGATCAGCCATCTGGTCATAAATATTTTTAATTACCGCTTTATTTTGTTCATTGACAGATCCAGTCACGACAAAAATATCAGCATGCTTAGGATTGCCAATATTCAAAACGCCAAAACGTTCGACATCATATAAAGGCGTCAGACAAGCCAGTACTTCGATATCACAGCCGTTGCAGCTGGAGGCGTCGTAATGAACCAGCCAAGGAGACTTCGGCAAGTATGACAAATCATTTCACTCCAATCAGTATAAAAATGTATTTAGTTTTGCTCGGGTTAGTCCCCGTAGTGGAAGCCGCTTTCGGTCGTTGTGTCATCCATTACAGTGACATAGTCTGCAGCATGATCGTTAAATGTTAATTTAGAATCGCCGCCCTTGGCACATTGTATCCCGTTATCTAAGCGCCAGATAGGCGATGTTGCCTACGCCAAGTACAAGTGCAACGATCCAGGCGCTTCCAAGCGCAGACTGCCATTTCAGACGGGAATAGTTGTTGTCAATCCAGATTTCCAGGAAATAGACGACGACCGCCAGAATTAAGGCAATGATCGGGCTTGACGCAAAAAACAGACAAACAATGCCCAACAGCAACACATTTTCATACCAGTGGGCAATCTCAATCAGCGCCAAATCCGTCCCGGAAAACTCTGTGATAATCCCGCGGACAATCTCCTGATGCGCATGATGAGACATCGATATATCAAAAGGTGATTTACGAAATTTAATGGTTAGGATAAACAGGAATCCAAGAAAAATACCTGGCAGACTGTAAATCAGTGGTTGGTCATACATTGCGATATCCCAAACATTAAAACTTTTTGTCACCATATACATTCCTACAGTCGTTAAGATCACCATCGGCTCATAGGCCATGATTTGCAGCATTTCTCTTTCTGCACCGATATAGGCGTACGGTGAAAAAGTAGAGTAGGCCGCGATGATCAGAAAGACGCTGGCGAGCGTTAAAGCGAAAATTGCCAGCAGCAAGTCTCCGCCGCCAAAGAAAATGGCTCCCGAGATTATCACAAATACGATGAAACAGATGATGTACAGCCTCTGCTGTGAATTTACCGCAATGCTGCTTTTATTCATCAATTTAAAAACATCGTAGAAAGGCTGCAGAATCGGCGGGCCGTATCTGCTCTGCATCCTGGCTGATATCCTGCGATCCACCCCAGCAATCAAACCGCCGATAAACGGGGCCAGAATGATATAGAGAATGACGATTAACCAAGCATAACTTCCACTCATATGATCCCCACCCCAAACATTATGATAATTAGAACAATACTGCTCACAACGCCAAGTTTAAACAGTTTGCTCTCGCCAAAAATACTTTCCAGATAGAAACTCCTCACCGTTATTTCTCTTGTAAGTCCGAGAGAGCCATAAAATCTCTCTTTTTCGGAAGTATTGAGTCCTGCCAGGTACTGCGGCTTATACTGAACATTCTTGTGCGTGAACGATAGACTAACTGGCAGAATAACCATCAGTCCGACCATAATCAGAAGGATGATGACATTACCCTGATCGAGCAGGTAGGTCTGATTATAGATCGATGCAATAAACGGCTCCAGAGAATATTTCGAGATAAGCGGGAACAGCAGGCAAACCCCAATTGTTAAAACAGCAAGAGTAGTTAACGCGAAGCGTTCTGTCGCCGGGACCTTCGGTTGGAATTCCGGTGGTTTTTCTTTAACCATCAGAAGCTTACCGAGCCATTTAGTCCAGAAGAATAAAGTTGCTGCACTGCCAAAGGCCACAAATACCGTAAGCATCGGATTTGCTGTAACCAATCCTTCAAGAGCCGCCCATTTACTTATTAGCATTCCGAACGGAGCAAGAAACATTCCCGCAATCCCGACGACCATACCAATTGCAATCTTCGGCATTTTGGTTATCAGTCCGTCCATGGACTCGATGACACGGTCACCAATGTTATGCTCAACTGTACCCACGGACAGGAACAGCAAAGACTTGGCAATCGCATGGAAGATTACAAGCATGAGCGCAGCCCACATCAATTGATAGGTCCCAATACCCGCACAGACAATAATCAGGACAAGATTGGCGATCGTGGAATACGCAAGTACACGTTTGGCATCCGACTGGGAAATTGCCATAAAGGATGTCAGGACAAATGTCACCGCCCCAACCATCGCGACAAATAGTCCGACCATTGAACCGCCGTCAACAAAAGCAAAAACCGGTGAAAGTCTGATGATTAAGTACACACCAGCTTTAATCATGGTACTGGAATGGAGCAGTGCGGAAACAGGAGTCGGCGCAACCATCGCTCCAAGCAGCCAAGAAGAAAACGGCATCTGGGCAGCCTTCGTTAACCCGGCAAACGCAAGTAAAGCTGTCGGCAGAAGCACTACGGTAGACGCAAGCTCCGGCAGCTGGTTCAACTCAATCGTATGTGCATTGATAAATAAGTAGACAATGGCAATGGAAAAACCAAGTCCGCCAAGTAGGTTCATGTTTAAAGCCCTGAATGCATTCTTAATCGCAATTTCTTCGCGGCTGTAACCGATCAGGAAGAATGAACTGAATGTGGTAATTTCCCAAAAGAAATAAAGCCACATCAGATTGTTGGCAAAAACAACCCCATACATCGCTCCCAGAAAAACGAAGATAACGAAAAAGAAAAACGGGGTTCTGTCTTTAACGTCCTTGTGATGATGATGATAATCCTTCATATAGCCAACAGCAAATATCGCTATCATACTGCTGATGACGCCAATGATCAGTGTCATGATCAAAGAGAGATTATCAACAAATAAATTATACGATGTCTGAATCTCTTCCCCATAAGAACCTTCAAACCATATCATAATTGCAGCACTGGTAAGCATCAAAAGCCCAGCCAGATACTGTTTGTATTTCAGCGAAATACCAATGACAATGACTGCTAGAATGATCTCAACAGCGAATATTCCAAGATCAATATATTGATTATCCAGATTAAAAAATACTGCCCCTGTGTTAAAATACTGAACAACCAAATATACTGATGCTACAGTCAGAATGATTGTCGACAGCACCACAATGCCTTTTCGTACGGCCGGCTGCGGCAGGATAAGCAAAAGCAGTGCAACAACAATTGGAAATGAAATAAGAAATAGCACAGTGTTCATAGTGTCCTCTTTCCCCTTAATTATTATTCATTCATTAACCTCATTATGGACTCGCTAGCAGAATAAGGTGCCCAGTTCTTATTCTACCTTCTGTAATTATTATGTCCCCCTTTCCAATAATGTAAAATATGGTTTCAGAATTGTTTCAAACCAAGGTTTAGTATTTAGTATAAGGACTAACTTCGATAATTTCAACAATATTGCAACAATTTTCTAAACTTTTTTTGAGAAAGTTCAAACTATTCAAAATTTTCTGCTTCTTTTGCTCAGTATACCCAAAAGAATTTCTCTGTTCCTCTGGATTTCTTCATTGGTATTATTAATGTTAGCGTGTTCTTCTCTTTGGTTACTGAAAATCGTCCATAAATTTATCGGTGCAGTCTCACACTGCACCGTTTATTGTCTCAAAATCATTTATAACTTCTTCAGGGCAGCATCAATTTGGCTTACAGCTTTCTCAATATTCTCCAAGGAATTTGCATAGGAAATCCTCAGATATCCCTCGCCGTATTCACCGAATGAACTGCCCCAAAGCGTCGCAACGCCCGCTTCGTTTAACAGGTATTCAGCCATCTCCTTACTGGTTTTCCCAAAAGCTTTAATATTTGGGAACACGTAAAAAGCACCGCGCGGTTTCAGACAGGTAACACCACTGATGGCATTCAGTCCGTCAACAATCCGGTCCCTTCTGATTCTGAACTGCTCTGCCCTTTTTAAGACTTCGTCCTGCGATCCGGTCAAAGCTTCAATACAAGCCATTTGTGTAAAACCTGCCAGACAGGATGTACTGTTGACAACGAGTTTGCCAATTTGTTGAGCGGCTTCTTTCGGCATGATACCGTACCCGGCACGCCAGCCGGTCATTGCATAGGTCTTCGAAAATCCGTTAAGTATAATGGTTTTTTCTCTCATATGCGGAAGCGAAGAGATCGAAAAAGACGACTCCTCATAGACGACATTCTCATAAATTTCATCCGAGAGAATCACAATATTCCGGTCAGCCAGAAAATCGGCGATTTCCTGGTAGTCTTCTTTGGTCAGCATTCCGCCGGTCGGGTTTTGCGGTGAGTTGATAATTACCATTCTTGTTTTGTCTGTCACAAGGGTTTTAAATTCCTGGATATCCATCCTGAACTCATTTTCTTCGCGCAGCGGAATCGGTACCGGGACTCCCCCGACAAACTTAATGACAGATTCATAGATAGGAAAACCAGGGTTCGGATAAATAACCTCATCTCCGGGGTTAACCGTGGCTAAAATCGCGTAAAACATGATCGGCTTGCCGCCTGCCGTCATGACCACTTCTTCAGGGTCAATTTTATAGCCTCTTTTACCGCCCGCATAATCCGCAACCGCCCGTCTTGCCTCCAGCAAGCCCGAAGAAGGCGTGTATTTTGTCATGCCCGCCCGCATGCATTCCATTCCTTTTTCTATAATATTGGGCAACGTCGGAAAATCCGGCTCGCCAATCTCAAGATGAACGATTTCCCTTCCCTGCGCTTCCAAAACCTTAGCCTTCGCCAGCATTTCAAAAGCTGTTTCACTGCCCAGTCTGTTCATCCGATCTGCAAATATCATACTCATAATCCTATATCTCCATCCTCAAGTTGATCATTTCATTATATTTTACCTGAAAAAGCAAGATGAAATCAACCTAAAAAAGTCTGCTCACAAATACAAACCTATTCTGCCTCCCGCAGTCGTTCCACGATACTTTGCTTGTCCGTCATGGCATACAATACCAAAGAATCATCACACCAAAGGCATTACTTCTCAGCTGTTTCTTGGCGGCAGCAATATTATGTGCCTGTACAAAGGCGTAAAGTTCATTTTTCAGAGCAAGGATAATGCCATTACTTAAGGCAACTTGACATTATGAGTATTCAATTATATCAATACCTTATTTTACCATAAAGTAAAACTACTCTTTGGGCTGTCGTAGAACGCCTCACAGGTTCCCGCTGCGTCCTAACCGCGTCCTGTAGTAAACCCTAAACCTTTTTCCATTACTCGGGTCTATCGTTATTTCCCATTGCAGTTGCATTCATTACGAGGCGGTCGATCGTTTGTTTACGAGCATCTTCAAGCATAAATGTGTATTCACAGATTTCTCCGCCAACGAGACTTCTTAAGCTAGCAATAATGTTACCTCCTAGGCCCCTACTCCTTACGACTAACCCAAACACTTGACCCTTTACTTCTTTCGCTTTGTAACCAGTGATGTTTTCATTCATCGTGTTTCACCTTATAGTTTCTTTTTTCTGAACACCAGGAGTGAAAGAATCAGACCTAACACAATCAGCAGCAGTGTCGTCCAAACTGTTGCGGACATGTCGCCGATTGTTTTCGCATTGGTAAGCAGTGTGATGTTATCCGAGGCAAGCGCGACCGGATTCCATTTTTGAAGCGGCGGGAACACATTGGCGATCAGCAGGACCATCATGACTGCAGCTGTTAGAAGCAATCCTCCGTAATTTCCGGATGTAATTGTGCTTGCCAGCAGGAGAACCGCCAAGAGAAAAGCGCCGAACAGCCATAGGCAAAACAACGAAAAAAACAGATGCGGCAAGGAAAAATTTCCGAACAGATAAACGGTGTAGCCGTAATCGGTGATCGCGGCAAGGACATAGCTGACCGTCCACAAAATCAAAGACGCCAAGTATTTTGACATGATGACCGCAGACCGGGACAATCCCTTGGCGAGAAAAATGACCAGTGTACCGCGTGTCACTTCCTGGGAGAGTATAACGTTAAAGACAAGCAGCAGGATGATCAAACCCATTTGGCTCATGTTCTTGAAAAATTGGCCATAGGCATCCAGAACTGTCGGCTCAGGCATGCTGATGGTTATTCCCTGAACAGTCAGCTGGGCGAAAATATCGGGCATCATCTTGGCCAGCAAGGGACTCGTCATACCGAACAAAAAGAGTACAGAAACCATAATAACGGCTTTATAGCTGCGGATTTGCTCCAGAAATTCTTTTTTAGTAAAAGCGATGAAACCATTCATTGAATAACCTCCAAAAACACATCTTCCAGCGAAGGTTCAAGCACTTCATACTTCAGAACAAAAACCTGTTCCCTGAGCAGCAGTTCCTGAATTAGTCGTCCTTCCGCTGCAATGTCCGCAATGCGGACAGTCAGGGAATTATCTTTGGCCTCCACCGCCGATACAAAGGGGAGATCAGCAAGCTTCCCGGCAAGAACGGCAACACTGTCTTGATCCGCCAACGTGATCCGAACGGAACTATGGCGGTAGCTATTCTTGATATCGGAGAGTTTCCCTTGTAAAACAAGCTTCCCTTCATCCAGAATCCCAATATGGTCACAGAGCCGTTCCACATCGGCTAAAATGTGGGTAGAAATTAAAATGGCAGTCTGCTTCCCGGCAACGGATAAAATGTCCAATATTTCTTTTCTGCCAACGGGGTCAAGCGCCGACGTCGGCTCATCGCAGATCAGGAGCCTCGGCTCGTTCATCAAAGCCTGGGCAATCCCCAGCCGTTGTTTCATTCCTCTGGAATAGCCGCTTATTTTTCGATTACTGTTCTCCAGTCCTACCAGAGCCAGCAGTTCTTCCGTCTTTTTCCGGATTGGACCAAGCTTTTGACCGGAGATTTCCCCGCACAGCCTTAAATATTCGACAGGTGTCATGTAACTGTAGAATTCCGGGACATCCGGAAGATAACCCACATGCCTGTTGGTTTTTGTGTCTCCGAAAGCAACTTTTTCCCCGCATACTTTGATTTCTCCAGCGTCAGTCTTTAAAAAGCCCAGAAGCATTTTCATGGTAGTTGTCTTCCCCGCTCCGTTTTTTCCGATCAGACCAAAAACGGAGCTTTCGGAGACCGAGAAGCTCAAATCTTGTATGACCGGAAGTTCCCCGAAGTTTTTCTTGACATGTTCCAGCTTCAGAATTTCCATTAGTCGTCACCTTTGCCTAAGGTAAAATACAAGATAGGGCCGATTATCTGGAACAGGACGACGACAATCACCCAAAGCACCTGATTGCCGATGCGGTAAGTCCTGTGCCGAAAAATATGAACGAGCGCAGCTGCTGCCAGGGCAAGTTCAATCACCATGACCGGAATTAGAAAAGGTAAATAGGACATTAAATCTTCCATTAGGCTTCCTCCTCCATCGATTCAAGTCGTCGCCAAAGTTTCTGATAACGCTCCTCCGATTTAAGACTTTGAAACGCAGGATTATCTACAACAACGCTCTTTAAATCTTTACGGATGAGTTTATCGCTGCGCGGAGCATCACCTCCCAAATTGAGAGATTCAAAATACGGCTGCAGCATGTCAAAAAATGAATTCCCTTTTAGTTTTAGCGGAAAAGTATTCTTTTGAAAAATAATATCCGCGTATGCTTCCAACATATCCAGCGCTTTCTCGTTTCGGTTTTGCGCTGTGTAAAGCGCGGCTGCTGTGAGATACACCGTGAAATAATGGGCCGGCTGCATCTCTTTGAGCTGAAACACCTCCCCAAGACTCAGCGCCTTTTGTAGACAGGTATCCGTTTTTTCCGGAGCATCTGCATAAAGTGCCATCAGGTCGGGAAAAGCTCCGAAAAGACTGGCTACATTCGTGTAAATAGATTGCTGGAGATAACGCTTGGCGCGGTCGCTGTCACCTTTCATCGCATAGGCTTTGGCCAGCAGTATTCCCGTTGATACCGGTCCTTCCTCGATCCCTTCGAGCAGATCAATAGCTTGGGCAGGCTCCTGCAGGGCCAGGCAACAGTATGCTCTCAAGGAAAGCGCCTCCCTAGCCAGTGCCGCGTCACCGCTGTTCTTTTCCACACACTCAAAATATCCCGAGGCTTCCCGCAAAACGTCGTTCATCCGGTCTGGTCCGCCGGCAAGCGGTGCATGATTAACCAGCAGCTGCGCGATGGAATGCACCAGATTCCAGCACGAATGGTACTTTTTGATATACGTTAGGCACTCGGAGTAGGTTTGGTCAAAAGACTCCGATGCAAAAGCAGTTGCCAGTCTGCGGTACAGTTTTCTTATATCTTCCCTTGTCATTTGGGCTTCATACCCCAGAAGCTCATCGACACTTACGTTGAAGAAGGCTGCTAACACAGGCAAAAGCATAATATCTGGATAGCTTTGTCCTGACTCCCATTTGGAAACTGCCGGCTTGGATACCCCAAGATATTCGGCTAGTTCTTCCTGAGTAAGATCTTTTTCTTTTCTTCGGGCTGCAATCATTTTTCCGATGTTGATTTTCGTCATGGATCCCACCTCCTTTCAAGTCCATTATAGTCTTCTTTTTTGTAACGCTCAACGGAATCGTCGTTAACTATTGTAAAAAAAGTTAACTATTAGTTAACTTAATACAAGTCTTACTGTCTGCTGAAATGTTGGCAATTGACAAAAAGCCGCTAACAAAATTCGTTAGCGGCTTTATCCTACCTACAATCATTGAGCTTTATTCGTGATGTTGGTGTTCTTTCTTGAGTTGAGCGACCAGCGCGTCGGATAATCTTGCCGGAACTTCTTCGTACCCGATGAAATGAGTCGTGAACGTTCCTCTTCCCTGCGTCATAGCCTTGAGGTCAATGGAATAACGCATCATTTCGGATTGGGGTACATGGGCTTTAATCACCTGAAATTTGCCGTCCGGTTCCATACCTAGGACCTTGCCGCGTTTAGCGTTCAAATCTCCGATGACATCACCCATGAATGCTTCAGGAACCTTGACCTCAGCCTCAACGACTGGTTCCATTAATACCGCGTTGGCCATTTCAGCACCTTTCTTGAAAGCAAGATGAGCCGCAAGCTTAAACGCCATTTCTGACGAGTCCACGCTGTGATACGATCCGTCATACAGCGTAAATTTAACATTGGTCATCGGATAGCCGGCCAGGAAACCTTCCGCCACGGCCTCTCGCAGACCTTTTTCAACAGCAGGGAAATAGTTTCTCGGAACCGCTCCACCGAAAACTTCTTCTTTAAATTCAAAGTCTTTTTCCGGGTTTGGCTGCATCTTAATCCAAACGTGTCCGTATTGGCCATGGCCGCCGCTTTGTTTCTTGTGTTTGCCTTCAACTTGCACCAATTTTTTGATCGTTTCTCTGTAAGGAACTTTCGGTACTTCGGTCTCGACGGCAACACCAAATTTTCTGGCCAGTTTTTCACCAACAATATCGAGCTGCATTTCACCGAGCCCGCTTAAAATCGTCTGTTTAGTTTCTGTGTTTTTGCCGACGCTGATGGTCGGATCTTCATCGACTAACCTAGCCAGCGCGGATCCGAGCTTATCTTCATCACCCTTGCTCTTCGGTTTGACAGAAAGCGATAGCGCTGGTTTTGGAAATTCGATTCCGTTCAGCTGGATACCTTTCTCTTTCGTTGTAAAAGTATCTCCTGTTTTTGTCTCCTGAAGTTTCGCAACGACAGCAATATCGCCGGCTTGGACGCTGGCCGTATTATCCTGGTTCTTCCCTCTCAGATAAAACAGCTGGCCGAGTTTTTCCTCGACTTCCCGGTTCGCATTGTAGACAACTGTCTCACTGGTAAACATTCCGCCATAAGCTTTGAAGAAAGTCATTTTGCCGAGATAGGGGTCGGCAAGTGTCTTAAAGACCAACGCGGCTTTTTTGTCTATAGGTGTAGGCGCAGGCACATTGTCTGCCAGGAATTGAATGAATTCCTTCACGCCCAGATTTTTTTCTACCGAACCGAATAAAACCGGAACGATCATATTCTGAGCAAGCCCTTTGGCTGTGATCGTCTTTAATTCTTCATCATTCAGGGACTCTCCATCTAGATATTTCATCAGGATGTCATCATCGGCTTCAGCTGCAGCTTCAGCCAGTGCTTCTTTCAATACGGCAATATCATCTGTATATTGATCAGGTATGTCGGTTTGGAACAGACCAACTACACCTTCGAATCCTGCCTCTTTGCCAATTGGAATCTGCATTTGAACAAAACGGGTATTTGAATAAGTTGATTTCAGCTGATCCAGTACCTTTTCTGCATTGGCATTTTCTCTGTCCAGTTTATTGATAAAAATAATTTTAGGAATTTGTTTTTCTTCGACCAGATCCCAGATGATCTCGGCCTGAACTTCTAAACCATCAACCCCGCTGATCACAAAAACACTTGTTTCCACGACGCGCAAAGCGCTGATGACTTCACCGATAAAATCGGAATAACCGGGTGTATCGAGAACATTAACTTTAACATCCTTATGCTCGATCGGAATTAATGAAGTGCTAATTGAAATGTGACGTTGTACTTCCTCTTGAAGGTAATCTGAGACGGTGTTTCCATCGTTTACTTTCCCGATGCGGTTCGTTACTCCGGCATTAAAAAGCATGGTCTCTACCAGTGACGTTTTACCTGAACCTCCGTGCCCAACAAGACAGATATTACGAATACTCTTGGTGTCATAGCTTTTCAAGAATAATCTCCCCTTTGTCTATTCTTTTTAATAACTTGACTTAAACAAGACTATTGCACTCGAACATCACTCAATATTAAATTATAACATGTTTAATTCTCTTTAATTCTCTGCTGTTTCCACAAATCCTCTAAAAAAAACTGCATCCCTGAAAAAACTTGGAGCATGACCTCCTTTCCCAGCGCATAAGTTGAATAGAAATCAACTATATGTACTCTGACAGAGTACCGGCCAGGGAGGAAAAAATGCCCAGAAACAACCTCATTTTTGGTGCAGTCATTCTTTTTGGGGCGAATCTGGTCAATCGTCTGCTCGGGTTTGTCTACCAATACCTGATTATGCATTATATCGGTAGTGAAGCGTACGGATTGTTCTATATGGTATTTCCGGTCTATATGACTGCACTGGTCTTAACCACAGCAGGAATACCACTGGCTGTCTCCAAAATGGTCGCAGAAAGAGTCTCTATTGGCCGCTATGCTGAAGCCCGGAGAGTATTCCGGACGGCTTTCCTGACTTTATTTATTTCCGGTCTGCTGGTTACCATCACGCTGTACATAAACAGATCACTGATCGTTCACAGTTTCTTTGCGGATGAGCGCGTTGGAATTGTTTTTCAGATCTGTATCCCGTCAATTTTTATCGTATCTGTGGCCTCTGCATTCCGTGGATATTTCCAGGGGCTGCAGAACATGGTTCCTTCAGCGGTCAGCCAGGTTTGTGAACAAATCTTCCGGATCGGGATCGGTTTTTCTCTTTCCGTATATTTGCTAAAGAAAGGCATTGAATGGGCCGCAGCCGGTCTTGCCGCAGGAATGCTCTGTGGGGAGATCGTTGGTTTGCTTGTGATCCTGATTCAATATCTGGTGCAGCACAAGCACCTTCCTTATGGAAATGAAAATGGCGGACAATCCAAACCCGTCATGGCAGAGCTGATCAGTTTGTCCCTGCCCGTAACCGGAAGCAGGCTAATGGCTACAGGGCTGTCTTCTTTGGATACTGTCATTATTCCCAAACAGCTTCAGCTTGCCGGTTATTCGGCCAGGAATGCAACCTCTCTTTTTGGAGAGTTCAGCGGGACTGCACTTACGCTGCTCTCATTTCCAAGCGTCTTTACATTTGCGCTGGCTACATCGCTTGTCCCAGCTATTTCCGAAGCAATGGTCCGAAATGACGTCCGGGCTGCCAGGAGTAAAAGCATAGACGCGGTCCGCTATACCATTATGCTCGGATTGCCGTGTGTCATTGCACTTTATTTTTTTGCTGAACCACTTACGCACCTATTTAAAAGTGATCATGTGTCTGCAGTGTTGAAGGTATTAGCCTTGGGTGGGATATTTGCCTATATTCAGCAGACGACTACAGGAATTTTACAAGGGCTCGGCAAAACCTTTTTACCGCTGGCCCATTCGGTCATCACAGCAGTATTCCGGATTCCGCTTCTTTTCTACCTGACTGGGATTCCAAAATTTGGTCTCGTGGGTACCGCTTTAACTTATGTATTTGGTTTTGTCATGATGGCTTTCTTAAACCTTTATGCCATAAACAAGCACATCGGACTACAAGCTGATCTGAAATCCATGATCCTGCAGCCGGTTATGGCCGGACTTGGTATGACAGCTGTGCTCAAAAGCACCTTATGGCTGGTCCCGGGCCAAACAACGCTGCTTCCGAGTCTTACCGTCCTTCTTGCCGCAATTGTGGTTTATTTTGGGATCCTGATTTCTCAGGGAGGTATTTCAATAAAAGAAATAAAGAAAACCTGGCAGGCTTTGAGATTTTGGCCTAAAAACAAATAGTGCCCCACTTACAGCGTACCCAGCGTTATGCTTTCACCGCCAAAAATTTCGGATCTTGCTTCCCCACTGCCAATACGTCAGCAGGGCTACCACCAAAACAATCACAATAAGCAAGATCTTATAAATAAAATAAATTTTCACCACGGACAGCAGTGTAATAATGACAGCAAGAACAATCGGAATGATAAATAATTTTTTAAGATTATTCTTCCCACCTTTTTCTCGACTCAGCCAGAAAATAATAATAAACACAGCAAAATAAAAGAAGAAAATCCAAAAGCCCATACATTTCTCCTCCCTATAGTAAATTTTCCATGGTCTTTAACCGTTCATAATCGGTCAGGTCACAGTGTAAAGGCGTAACCGAAACATACCCTTCCTGAATTGCCCTAAGGTCAGTATCCTGTTCTTCTTCAAAAACGAGCGTTCCAGTGATCCAATAATACTCTCTGCCATAAGGAGATTTTCTGTTTTCGAACGCATTGTCATAAACAGACCTGCCTAGTTTCGTGACTTTTTTCCCCTTCCATTCCTCTCTGTCGCAGGGCGGCACATTAATATTGAGCAGGCCGCTCTGATACTGAAGTAAGGGGCTGTTCGTATCAATCAAGCGTTTGATGAGCAAAGCGCTTGGCATATAATCTTCGTAATCATAATTCGCAAGCGATACCGCTATGGAACGTATCCCTAACAGGGCGCCCTCCATTGCAGCTGCCACAGTACCAGAGTAGAATACATCCGAACCGAGATTCGGTCCGTGATTAATTCCGGATATGATTAAATCCGGCTTAGCAGGAAGAATATCCCCCTGTATCGCCAGTTTGACACAGTCTGTCGGTGTGCCGTTGACCGATATCCCAATATGATTGTCCGGCAAGGAATGATGGGTTACGAAGATTGGCTGAAACAAGGTGATAGATCGTCCAACAGCTGATCGTTGCCCTTCCGGAGCCACAACATAGATCTCATGCTGATGGTTCGCCGCCAAAACATCATACATGGTCCTGAGACCGGCAGCAAAATAACCATCATCATTTGTCAGCAGGATTTTCATGCAAACTAGCCTCCGTCATTTTGTCGCTTATTTCCAGACCAGCTAATTAATCAGACTAGTACAAAACATTAAAAAATTATATAAGCATTATACCCATTAGAAGGCCAATTTGCTACAAATACCGCATCAAGCACAGTAGCGCAGTTGTTTGTACCCGAGGGGCACAATCTGCCGAATAGCGGCATTGTAACATACCGACCAACCCAAAATAGGTATTAAATTATTCTAAAAATTATTCTTAGATTGGGACTAGCGTCTGCCCATAATTAATGAAAAGGCCTCTGCCCTAGTAGCAGCACTGGTTTCAAACATTCCTCTAACTGCTGATGTAACGGTCTGCGCGCCTGGTTTTTTAATTCCGCGTACGGTCATACACATATGCTCAGCTTCAATGACAACAATAACACCCCGCGGATTAAGCATATCATTCACAGTACCCGCAATCTGGCTCGTCAACCTTTCCTGTAACTGTGGCCTTCTGGCGTAGTCTTCGGCAACTCTGGCCAGCTTCGACAATCCTGTCACCTTGCCGTGTCTCGGTATATACGCAATGTGGGCCTGTCCAACAAAAGGAAGCAGGTGGTGCTCGCACATTGAATAAATCGGAATATCTCTAACCAGTACCATTTCCTCATGTTTTTCTGAAAACAATACAGACAGGTTCTTGCTCGGATCTTCATGAAGTCCGGCAAAAGCTTCCTCATAAAATCTGGCAACTCTTTTAGGAGTATCCTTAAGTCCTTCTCTTTCCGGATTCTCTCCAATTGCTTCCAAAATATCCCTTACAGCTCGTTCTATTTTTGCATGATCTATAGCCATCATGATCGCCTCCTATAATGGTGTAAATTAGCGGAATATTTTATAAATAGGTCAACTTGAATTGTATCATTTATTTTCGATTTGACCAAATTATTTTTGTACTATTTTTTCAGATACGCAATTTTAACCGACATTATTATCAAATTTTACTTTTCTAAAGTTTCAACCTGCGTTTTTCAGGCAGCTCCGGCCATTTAAGGATCGGTCCAATTAATTTATATACCAGACTGGATTCCTTGGTCAGTATGGGGCCCAATATAGCGAGAATGAGCACATACAAGGCAGAAAACGGTTGCAGGACTCCTAGTAAGCCTCCTGATAGGGCCAGTGTGGCAAGTATAATTGAAAATTCACCACGTGACAGGATCGTTAAGCCAATCCTGAGCGAAGCGCGATGCGACAACCGGGCTCTTCTTCCGGCTATAAACCCAGCAACCGTATTGCCAAGAAGCGTCAGCAGCACTGCACCAAGAACCGGCCAAACAGCGCCCCCCAGCGCGAAAGGATCGATGCTCAGACCAAAACTGAAAAAGAATAATGCACCAAAAAAATCACGAAAAGGAACAATAATATGTTCAATCCGCTCGCGATGCTCCGTCTCCGCCAGTACCAGTCCGAGCAGCATTGCTCCGATGGCCTCGGCAATATTCAGGGTTTCGGAAATCCCCGCAATCAACGTCACCGCCGCAAAAGTCACCAGTAAAAATGTCTCATCCGAAGGAATATTTAGCCGGCGGTTCAGCCATGGAACGAGCTTATGGCCCAAAAACAAAAATGCCCCGATAAATCCAAGTGCAACAGCTGCTGTAAGCAGGACTGTAACAGTCGAAGTTGAACCGGAAAGAACCAAACCAGAGACAACAGATAAATAGATTGCTACAAACACATCCTGAAACATCATCAGCCCTAGGATAATTTCTGTCTCATCGTTCGCAGCTCGTTTTAACTCAACAATGACTTTGGCCACAATAGCGCTTGACGAAATTGTCATCATCCCTGCTACGACCAGGATCTCTTTAACGGGCCAGCCTAAAAGCAATGGGTACAACAGCGCAACAGAAAAGTTGATGAGCATGTAGATGAGGCCGCTGCGTAGAATCGACGATCCCGATGCCATCAGCTGTTTGATCGAAAATTCTAATCCGAGAGAGAAAAGTAAAAATAAAACACCCATCTTTCCCATAAAGTCAATTAGTGCGGCTGACTGAATGAACCTGAAATCAAATACTCCGATATGAGGAGCTTGGGGTCCAACAACCATCCCCGCAATAATCAGAATAGGCACAATGGAGATCCGCAATTTACCGGCTATCATCCCTGCTAAGGCCGACAAGGCCAGAGCGAGACCAACTTCCAGTACCAAATGCTCCATTAATGAACACTCCCGTGAAACAGAAGCGCTTTTGCAGCTTTCACCTGTTCTTTTTCTCCTAGGATGACAATCGTTGCACCTTCCTGAAGAACGATGTCGGGATTGGGATTAATCGTTTTATTTTGGTCTTTTTTCACCATCGCAATAATCGTCCCGCCAGTCCGCTTCCGGACCTGCATCTCACCGATTGATTTACCAATCGCATAAGCCCCCGTTTCAATCCTGTACCATTCAAGTACCATATCCCCGATGGCTACCTCAACGGTATCCAGATCTTTGGGGCGATAGGCCATTCCGCCCAGAATAGAGGCAATGCAACGTGATTCTTCATCGTCAAGTGTTACCATTGAGATCGATTCGTTCGGATCCTCGAGGTAATAGTGATACATTTCCCGGCGCCCGTCATCATGAACGATCACAACCAGCTTATCTCCAGACCGGGTGTCCAGCTGATACTTTTTACCAATCCCC
The DNA here is from genome assembly GCF_004343605.1 of Dehalobacter sp. 12DCB1. Taxonomy (GTDB): domain Bacteria; phylum Bacillota; class Desulfitobacteriia; order Desulfitobacteriales; family Syntrophobotulaceae; genus Dehalobacter. The sequence goes on along the minus strand of NZ_POSF01000020.1, from coordinate 96,708 downwards.
GGCAAGTCTTTTTCCTTGACTAATTTCATGCTAAAAAGCCCCCTTTTACTTTAAATTAACTTTAACAAATCTACGGATATAAGTAAAGAAAACGACAGAACGGAACAAAATTGATATTCCCTAATCAGACTATGCCTACTCAGCTAATTACGGCACAAAAAATAAGAGACGTAGCTTAAGTCTCGATACGTCCCGCTATCATCCGCATATTTTGACTATGCGACTTTTTCTGCTTATTTCTCCAAATTAATGTCAATGCTAATCGATTACCGTGTTGCTGTAAAAAATACGCGGTCAAAGGTAAATAAAATTTTACCGTCTTTGGAGCCGGAATAATACTTCATGATTTCCAACATCAGATCACTCTCAAATTCTTTTTGCATTTTGTCTTCATGAAGACAATCCAGGTAGGGTCTCAACCCGGTACTTCGATACAAATCCAGGATATCATCATAACTGTTCATCAAATGATAATACCTGGTTTCCCATAATTCGATTTCCGGTGTTAATTCACAGAGGACATCATAATAATATTCAGGAGTATGGACCTTATAAGGAATCGCAATGTGATCAAAATAACCGGACCACTTCGCAGAGCCTACCAGGTCTAAAAGCAACTGATGAATCAGCATTTCATTGACAAACGGAACTTGGACGGCTAATATGCCGCGGGGTTCCAGCATTGCAAACAGTCTGGAGATAAGAAGGTCATTATCAGGAATCCATTGGAAGACCGCATTGGAAAATATGAGATCGAACTGGCCCAAATCGGAAATGTCCTGTCCAGCATCCCGTAATAACCAACGCACTAACGGGTTTGTGGTTTTGGCAATTTCAAGCATGGCATGTGAATTATCAATGGCTGTGATCGCCGCATTCTTCCATCTTTCTGCTAAAACACGGGTGCTATTACCCGGACCGCAGCCCACATCCAGGATGTTTTCAGGCTTTTCAAGCTTAATACGGCTGACTAAATCACGTGACGGTTTGGATCTTTCTTTCTCAAATTTTAAATAGGCCTCTGGATTCCAGTCTGCCATGGTAATGCCTCCCAAAAACGTTTCTTTGATTGTACCAGAAAACAGATGATAATTAAACCTCTTTGGGAAGTCTAGTACTCAGCCAACCTAAATGGCTTTTTTAACCGTTAAACCAAAAGATTTATTGTAACAGTCGACTGCCACCTTCGTGTTGGACATTTCTTCATACGTATTCCCAAGCAGGATCCAGGCCGCGCTATTTTTGCTGTCCATGGAAACCAGCCGTTCCAGGATAATTTTGGCGTCGTCCCACAGCCCTTTTTCGGTCATGCAGACACTTAAATTATAGAGCACCGTTTTATCTTCCGGATCAATTTTCAGGGCATTCTGGTAATAATCAATTGCTTTGCGCGTTCTTCCGAGCTGAAAACAGATAAAGCCTAAATTATTCAGCAGCAAGATGTCATTATTCTTCAGTGTATAGGCTTTTCTGAGTAATCGGTAAGCCTGGTCATCCTGCTGAAGCTCGTGGTAAATGCCAGCCAGATTGCATAGAGCATCAAGATCATCCGGGTCATGTTTTAATACTTTCTGGAACAACTTCCGGGCTTTGCTCTGTTGGCCTGTCCGCGCATAGCAGTAGGCCAGCCTGGACATCAGGCTGAAATGCCCCCCATATTTAATCGCTTTATAGAAAGATTCAACCGCATCCTCGGTCTGATTCATTTTCAGCTGCATTTCCGCTTTCATTTCCCAGAATTCCGGCTGATACGGCTTCACTTTACAACAGCCGCTGAAACAGTTTAAGGCTTCCCTGTACTGGCCCTGGAACTGATAGATGCTGCCAAGTCGAAAAAGGATATTAGCATCTCCAGGTGAGGAACGAAGAGACTTATCCAGACAATTAATAGCTTCCTGCCATTCCCCAAGTTCGAGATAACAATCCGTCTGCAGATTCCAGTATGTACTGTTTACTTCCATCTGAAGCGCATTTTCGAGATGGATCAAAGCATCATTAACGAATCCCTGTCCATGGCAGCAGCGGGCCAGTAAAAAATGCACTTCGGCAAGCTGTCCGGGCTCTTCGCAATAGATGATTGCTGCTTCCAAATAGGCCTGAGCTTCCTTGAAAACCTTATGATCAATCAGTGTTTTCACCTCTGTCAGATACAGGGCACCGGAGATATTTTCTGTGTTTAAGACTCTAAACAGGATTTCTAGAGCCTGCTGTTCTTCCCCCATAAAAAGCAGCCAATTAATCTGCAGTTTTGTCTTGAGACGCAAGCTATTTTCCATATCAACACCCCTAAACATAAAATCAGACTCGTGCCAGATCAACCCTAAATCTCCTGTCGGCAGATTTCTTGTAATTCAGCGTTGTCTTGCGGCTCCCTGCGGTTGACGAGGTACTAAATAGTTATTCTTCTCTCTCCCATAATTTACCTTTTGGTTAGTTGGAAAACCGCTCATCAAATAGCCTTTCAATTAGATATTTTTCCAATTGGAATTATTTTTTTCGTTATTTATTTCTAAAAATATGTATAATAAGATAAGAGTTGCCAAAGCTCAATTTATTGGTAAAGAGGCTGATATTTTGTCCAAAACAAAAGTACCCTTCCTAATCATCCTCATGATCGTCCTGATAGCAATACCGACGATGTCCGGATGCAGTAAAATATTCTCGTTTTCCGCTGATGAAGAATCCAATCCAGTATCAAACTTGCCAGCTGGTGCGATTTATATAAACGGAGCTGCGATCCGTCCGCTGACTTTGAATGTAATCAATCAGGCTAAACAATCCATTTATATTGAGCTGTCCAGTCTGAATGATCAGGAAATCATTCATTTGCTGATTACCAAAGCGCGTTCGGGCATCGAAGTTAGACTGCTGCTCGACCAATGGCAGAGAGATAATACCTCAACCATTAAAACACTCAAAAATGAAAACATATCGGTCCAGTACTATCCTGCTGAAAAAGGACAGTTCCAGAGAGTACGCTATATGGTTATTGATCATAAAACAGCTGTTTTTTACGGAAGTGACTGGACCACCAAAGGTTTCGATGCGCACAGCATGGCTGTTAAACTATCCGGAGACTCTGTTGGTGTCATGGACAAATCCTTCGGCAAAGACTGGACCTATACGACGACAATGTCTCTTGATTTACCGGATACTTATGATTTGCCGGAAGACAATGTTACCTTTGCTATTACGGTCAACGTCAAACAGCAGCTTCTTAATTTAATCAACGCTGCTACATCTGAGATCCGGATTGAAACTGAACAATTGAGCGAAAGTGATACGATCGATGCTCTGGTAGAGGCAAAAAAAAGAGGCTGTAACGTTAAAGTGATCGTCAGCCTTTCCAGTGCGATTACCTCGCCCGATGCCATCCAGGAATTAAAGGATGCCCAGATTGAATTGCGCTATTATAATCAACCTGACAAAAAAACAATGGGAGCAAATTTCGGTATTTTTGACCAGACAACGTTGTTTGTTTCCAATTCTGCCTGGACGTATTATTCTTTTGTCATCAATCACGAAGGTTCTTTAACGGTTCCTTCTCCTGCTGTTGCAAAAAAAGTTACAGCGCTATTTGATGAAGAATGGGCTAATAGTACACCTTAATCAGTATTTCTCGTTCCCTATCCTTCTATAAAACCATATGTAGGGCAAGTCTGCGTGCCACAGTTCCAGCGTCAAGCGGAGCAAGGAGGGGAAGTGCGGCCTTTTGACGGCCACCGATGGCCTAATGTCGCGATGCCAAGGATGGCAAGGAGCGGCGTGTCAAGGATGACACAACGGCCGAAAGCGGAATTGTGGTATGCAGACAGGCCGCAAATACTTTAGTCTGACTATTAACTTATTTAAAATACGCTGTACTTATACTTATTTGGCATCGATGGAGGCACCTTCCGTACACGAGAATGAATACGTATTTGATTCCGAAATAACATTACCGAGGCTGTCGATCATCTTTAGAAGAAGGTTGACAGGCTCAGTCTCATTCTGGATTGATTTCGGCATGGTGGCTGTTAAGACAGTATTACTTACATACTTCGTTTTAACCAGGTTATCATCAATATAAATTTGATAATCCGGCAGGAAGTTTTCCCCTTGAACCTGAATCACATTTTCACTCAGACGAAGAACCTTTTTGATCTTGGGAAAACGCTCTCCAAGCAGGTACAAAGCATTCTGAACCGGTTTATCCTGTGGTTTAAGCTCATAGACATACGCATTGCCAATCAGGGAATCATATTGCAACATTTCATAGTCCGCGGATTCTGCTTCGGTGATTTTTTCATTCTTCTGATAATGCGCGGCGGCCATCACATTCGACCCTTTTTCATATAAGGAATAAAGGAAATCCATCAGGGTATTTCCTTCTTTTTTGCTTTTTTCCAGAATATAAGGCCCCAAGAAGCTCGAAGAAATGCGGATATTTTTATCTTTCTGGGTAGAGAAATTGTCCCAGATAACAAATGGCACCGTATATTTGTTTAAATAATCGCTGTAACTTCCTCCGTCCTGAAAAAAGTCAGCTTCTTGGTACACTTCAGAACTATTGCCGAGCAAAGGTAAATGGTCTCCATAAAAAACAACAATCGTTGGTTCATCAATCTTCTTTAGGCCTTCAATCAATGCTTTCAGGGACTGATCAACGTCAGAGATCGTATTGACGTAATTCTCCAGTAGTATTTTACTTTTGGCTGAAAAGTTGCCCTGAACCTGAATCGTATTTCCGGCATTAGGTTTTTCCGCATAAGGTCCATGAGCCTCCATAGAAATCGCATAGATAAAATCGGGTTTATCATTCTGTCCGAGCTGCTGCAGAATCTTCTTCGTGAGCTCGGTATCGCGGATGTAAGTCCCTTTCTTCTCCGGATCAGCAAAAAATTCCTTGCTGATAAATTTGTCAAATCCCATCTCTTCGAAAACAATATTGCGACGGTAGAACCAGTTATGGTAGGTATGAATCGCCGTAGCCTCATAACCTTGCCTTTTATAGATCGCGGGCAGCGCATCCATTTCCCTGGTTGCGTATTGGACATATGGAATGATCCCTGCGGGGAGAAACTGGCAGGAATATCCTGTCAAGACTTCAAACTCCGTATTTACCGTTCCTCCAGCAAAGACAGGTGCGAGCATCGTTCCGCCTGAATAATTTTTTTGCAGATAATGAAAATACGGAATTGGATCTTCGCTGAAGCTTACTTCTTTCATCAGCATCGGATCCCAGAAAGCCTCACTTTGTACAAAAATAACATTTGGGGTAAAATCCGGATCAACCGTGTAATCAGTTTTGGTCTGAGCAATGATCTTTTCAATTTCTTCTTTTTGATAAGAAGCCGGAGCATCATCCGAATAGGCTTTATAATTCAGCATAAAGCCGATAATCAAGCCATTTTCTTCGTAATTGGACTGCTGGCTCCAGTTTACAAGCCGGCAGTTGAAAGTCTTTTGCATAGAAGTATGGGCAACTAGATTAAATAGCAAGAGAAAAGACAGTACCGCAATAGGGACTTTTTGAGCCGAAAGGTACTTTTCCGTTGGTATGTAACGAATGATCAGGATGATCGAAACGATAAGTAAGATCACGAGTCCCAACATAAAAGCGATTGGCAGATCCTGAAAGCTCTGGGAAATGTTCGCAGCTTCCTTTCCAAGGTTTAAATCCCAGGGCAGCAAAGGCTCTCCTCGTAGGAGTAGTTTTTCCCTACTGACCAGTGCGATAAAGGAAAGGCCGGTTAGAATGACTGCTGCCATGGACAGGTATAAACGCCGGGGCAAAAGATAAAAAGCATTAATCAGTCCAAACAGCATAGCATACGTGGCAACAAATTGATTCGGTTCGCATACTGCCCAGATTAATGTATGGACAAAACTCCCGCGGGAGACCGTCTCAAACAATATTAAAACCATTAACGGAATCATAGCCAGAAACTTAGAATTAGACACTTTTTCCTCCATAAAATTCCTCATAAATTTTAAAGAGGATATCCGTTGGACATCCTCTTCCCGCTTTGCCGTTAGACATCTGGTTTTCTGACCCTGCACATGCAGGTGGGTACCTAGACAGATCTTTCCATCTTCTTTTTTGTAAAGTATGATGTACACAACCTGCCACTACTCAGTTCCCGGAAAAAAAATAGGATCAAAACCATGATAGTCCATACAAACAGAGCAGCATCATAGATATTATATCACCAGGGTGAAGAAAAATCCTCTAGAAACAACTGGAAAACCAATATGTTTTAGCGATGCACTCTATCTTCCAAATCAGCAAGTCTGTCCAAAATCACAGAGATAGTCATTTCCTGGGTACGTACCCTCTGCCGCAGCTGTTCGATGAGACTGGACATATTCTTAATTTGATGGAGTGTCCCAGGATTAGCCGTTCCATCATCCACTAAAGTAAGTATTTTTGTTTTACGGGAGGGATCTTTGGAATTAGAATCCGATTTATTTAAATACCTAATCTTACCGTATCGGGTGTTTCTTCCTTGGCTGATTTCAATAACCTTATCGTCTTCCAGCACTTTTAGTGCTTTCTTTAGGGTAATGCTTGCTACGCCTGTTTCACGCTGTATTTCGGAATAAGCAATTTCAAACTGGTCTTCATCATGTTTCTTGGACACTTTCTCAAAGAATTCCAAAAACTTATTGTACGTCTTATCCTTCAGTTTCAATGTTATTCATCCTTCCAAGCAAAATAAAACAACGAAATAGTTTATTGTATTATATCATAAATTAATGATTAATTTCACTTAAATTGTAAAAAATTATATATTTTTTAAGTATAATATAAAGACCGCATAAACTATTTCAAAAATTTAATAATTCTTCTTCCGTTACGTCAGCTTGTTTAAGACGTCTTCTTTCATGGAAAAAGAATATATGTCGGAAGGAAAAGCCGCATCTTTGACCTCCGCGCAATATTTTTGCACAGCGTCAACGATCAGAGGCTCGATCATTTCGTATCGTTTGACAAAGGTCGGCACAGTCTTATCTGAAACGCCAATCATATCATGAATAACCAGGACCTGGCCATCACATTGATTCCCGGCACCTATGCCAATGGTCGGCACGGATATTGACTGTGTGATCTTTGCTGCGAGCTGCGCCGGTATTGCTTCCAGGACCAGCATAAAAACACCGGCTTGAGCCAGAATTCCGGCATCACGCAAAAGTTTGGAAGCGCTGTGTATTTCTGTTCCTTGGACTTTATATCCACCCAATAGGCCGGCCGTTTGAGGCGTTAAACCAATGTGGCCAACAACAGGAATCCCGGCTTTGGTCAAAAAACTGATAATTTCGCGGTATTCCTCCCCGCCCTCGAGTTTAACAGCGTCGGCTCCACCCTCCTGCATCAGCCTTCCGGCATTGCGCAACGCATCTTTAGGCCTCGCATAAGTCAGATAAGGCATATCCACAATCATAAAAGTATTCGGAGCACCCCGCCGGACAGCTTTGGCATGATGCAGCATATCCTCCATCGTTACCGGAACTGTTGAGTCGTATCCTAATACGACCATCCCAAGCGAATCACCCACAAGAATCACATCGACACCGGCTTTTTCCATGATTTGTGCCGTCGGAAAATCATAGGCCGTCAGCATTGTAATCTTGTTCTCCTGTTCGCTCATCTTTTTAAAATCTGGAATCATTTTTTTCATTGTGATCGCCTTCTCCCTAAACCTTTTTTATTTCAATCTTTGTCTTAACTTTTAAGTCATAAGTTATATGGGCCAAGCATATGGTGTACAGAAATTGGAGAAAAAGGAGGCTGCCGTATGTCAAAACCGTTTCAGCTGTCATTAGTCACCAAAGGTATAGCGCTGTCCATCATCATCTCATTTCTGCTCACCGTTGTTTTGAGTCTGGTCTACTTCTTTACTTCGGTGCAGGAATCTGTTCTTTACTCGCTGCTCACTGCCGGAATTGGCGTATTCATCGCCAGTTTTTACATTGCGTATCAATCCGGAGCAAGAGGACTTCTGTACGGGCTGGCTATCGGAATCGGTTTTTTTGTGGTTACCATATTGATCTATTACATTTTCTATACAGGTAATCCTTCTTGGAAAATACTGCTCGAGAAAGTCCTGATTAGTCCCATATCGGGTGCGATCGGTGGCAGTATCGGAGTCTTGACGAGGAAATGATGTGATCTATGGTACGTTAAACCGCTCTCCTAAACTGTTCACCCTCCAGAACACGCTATTGAGTGAAAAAATGGGACAAGTACGGCTGTTTCCCACTATACTATTTGGTGTATACTCCTTAACCCTTTCCACCTAGGCCCTTGGCCTATTGCCCCCAGCTGGGGGTTTTTCTTTTTTATTTTATTTGGCGAGCGCAAATTTATTGATCCAGTTGACGACAATTCGGTCTCCCTGATTCAGTTCGGTCGTAAAATGAGCTTCACTGCCATTGACCTGCATTTCTAGTTTTCCGCCCGAAATTGAGTTTTCAGCAAGATTTATATACGGAAATAGTTCCGACAAAATGGGCTTGCGCGAAAAACCTTCCACTCTAATTTCCATACCGTCTTCGATAGGCTCATCTTCTTGTATGACCCTTCCTTTGAAGTAGATCTTTGCTTCAAACGGCGGTAAACTGAACGCTTCTCCGTTAACCGTAAAAATCATTGGTTCGGCTTCTAGCGCCAGATCCTTGATTAATATTTTTTTCTCAAGAATATCGACACGATCGCTATTATTAATAATACAGTCTTTGGTTACAGGGTAATCATTAACGATAATCTCCAGATCCGACACCAGTTCTCGGAGCTGGTTGTTGACTCTAATTCTCTTTTTGTTAATTTTATTGATATTAATGCCTTTTATGGCTAGTAAATCATAGAGCGTTTCATTCTTTTTTACGAGCAGGCTGCAGCCATCCTCAAGCCAGTCTTCTTCGTCAGCCGGTTTATTGTTCAGATAGATGAACGGCTTGAATTCCTCTTCCTTGCCATTCCAGACAATCCTCTTTGCTGCAGACCGGAAAATGATATCTTTGACCTGCGCTTTGGCACCTTCTCCTGAATGACCCGGCATAAAGGTAACCACGTCACCTTGATTAAGCCTCTGGTCTAGCTTGGCTGGCTGGTCATTGACTGTAATCATCGCGGGACTTCCCAACTCTCCTTTGATGACCTGAATCTCTCCGTTTAGCTTATAGATCAGCGCCGATCCAGGACGCCCGAAAAACGTTTTTGGCTGAACACCTGCCGCCAGAAGTCCTTCCGCTACCGTAGCAAGCTGTAGTTCAAACAACGGAATATTCGTATTGTTCACATTAACTGCATAATAATGGAGACCTTTATTATCCAGCGCCGAGATCGCAATTCCAATCGGCGTAATGACATCCGAACCAAATAAATTTTCTTCCTGACCGGAGACCTCGGACAGTCTTTCCCGAACCTGAATGCCGATTCTGCCTCGGGAAAGATTAATCACCTTGGACAGAATATCTCCCATCAATGGGGTAAGACTACCTCCCCCAACCATGATCACGGCCTGGGGTGAACAGCTGTTATTCAGCAGCAGGATTTCTCCGCCGATCCTTTCGGCAATCACCTGAACGGTCGGTTTAATGACATCCAGAACTTCCTGACGTGTGACAGAGGACCTGACTCCGAAGAAATTGACGATGTTAATCAGGCTGTTTGGATTTGGATCGTTCCCGTTCAGCTGCTTTTTAATCCTTTCGCCTTCCTGAAAATCGACCAAATAATTGGAACAGATTGCTTCTGTGACCTCATCACCGGCCATTGGCACCATACCATAGGCAAAGAAGGTACCTTCCTTGGTTAATGCTATATCTGCAGTCCCTGCCCCCATATCCACGAGGGCCAGATTCAGTCTTCTCATATCTCCGGGAATTGCAGCCAGTCCAGCGGCAATTGGTTCTAGCGTCAAACTGGCCATCTCAAGCCCCGCCCTTGCTAAAACTGCAATAAGACCATCGACAACCGTCCTCGGTAAAAATGAAGAAATAACTGTGATTTCTGCTTTTTTCCCTCTTTGCCCGACCAAAGTAGTAATCTGCTGATCTTCGAGCAGCTGCTTCACCGTACTGTATCCGACACAGTAGAATAGGATATTGTCTGTCTCTTCAGCTGAGATTTTCTTCATGGCCTTCTGGACAGCTTCCATTTCCATGGCCAAGACTTCTTCCTGTTCCCAGTGTATCGGCAGAACTTCCTCTCTCGAGACCGTCGCCATTTCGGTGCAAAGCGCCCTGCCTGCTGCTGCCACAGCCACTTTTGTCAATTTGCGGTTTAATTTATGCTCAAGTTCATTCTTTACAAATGACACGGCTTTAGCAACTTCGTTCACATCGTGAACCTGTCCGTCATACATCGCTCTTTGCGTATGTTCGGTCCGCGCACTGGCTATGACTTCATATCCCAATTCACTCTTTTGCGCTACAAGTCCAATAACGACCCTAGTGCCGATATCAAGGGCAAAAACAGTCTTCACTTCTCTTCCCACCTCGCAAAGTTATATATTTGTATGTTGTTAAATAGCCAGCTCGTTAGCTAGCTCATAGAGTTTACGGTTAAACATTTTCTTTTCGTTAAAAGCAAGCTCCAACGGCCTGTCCACAATTTCATTTTGAAAATGAGAAATCATAACCTCAGATTTTCCCTCTATCAGTGCCTCAATGGCTTTGCCACCCATCATTGCTCCGAGTAAAGAATCAGATGCCGAGGGCGCTCCTCCTCGTTGAATGTGACCAAGAATCGTCACTCGGTTTTCCAATCCAGAATATTGCTTCAGCGCTGAAGCAATTTCACGAATATCGCCTGCTCCTTCAGCACAAATAATAATACTATGATTTTTTCCTCTCCGATATCCCCGCAGCAGTTTCTCACTGATTTCCTGAAGATCAAAAGGGATTTCGGGCGTCAGGATTGATTCCGCTCCGATCGCGAGTCCTGAGTGGAGGGCAATGTCCCCGCAATTTCTGCCCATGACTTCGACTAGAAAAGTTCGTTCATGGGACGAAGCGGTATCTCTTAATTTGCTTACGGCCTCAACAACAGTGTTAACCGCCGTGTCAAAGCCAATCGTTGAATCTGTACCGGCAATGTCATTATCGATCGTACCCGGCACGCCAATGACTTTAATACCCAATTCGGCAAGTTTTTTTGCTCCGCGGTAAGAACCGTCTCCGCCGATGACCACGAGCGCTTCGATTCCTTTGGCCTTCAGCTGGTCTGCCGCCAGACGCTGGCCTTCAGCCGTAAACATTTCTTCACATCTGGCAGTTTTCAGGACCGTTCCGCCACGATGCACAATATCTGCAACCGAGCCAAGCTCCATTTCTTTTATTTCACCGCGCAGAAGCCCATCATAACCATGAAAAACCCCGTATACCCGAAGATCATGGTAAATGCCCTTGCGAACAACCGCCCGTATGGCGGTGTTCATTCCGGGAGCATCTCCTCCGCTGGTTAAAACTGCAACCTTGCTATCCGTGCCCATAAGATCTCTCCTTTTCAGCATTATACAGTTTTTTACATAAAGTTTCAAACAACACCTTTTTACTCTCCCGTATCTTTTCGGACTGGTTTGTCAGACTTCCGGTGTTTTTTCGAAAGTAGGACGCAATATCGCGATAGGAATACTGAAATATCTCATGCAGCAGGAGATACACCATCTGCCTTGCTTCCACAATCTCCCCTTTTTTCGTGCTACCCAGGACTTTGTTTTTTTCCAGACCGCAGCATTCACAAACGATAGAAACGACGAGATCAGCCTGTTCTCCGATGCCGGGAAGGTGAAATAATTTTTCGGACTGAGGCACGCGGATTTTCTCATCTGCAAAGTTTGCCGGCTGAATGTCTTTTTTCAACTGTTCAGCAATTTTTATAGCCTGCTTCATATTTTTAATTTCGGAAAGAAGTGCCGGCAGGCAGGGCCGGATCTCCTGAAACAAGTCCCCGGTCAGACGATACGCGATGAAATGCTCGAGCTCTTCAGCTGCCGGATCCTTTAAATAAAGGAAAAACCCGCTTTTAAGCCTTGATGCAAACCGCTGATTTAAAAAGTCAAAGTTGAGTGTACTGCCTTGATATGTAATGACCGTCTTTCCACCTTGCGCCAGAATGGTATCTACGGTATGGAACAGTTCTTCAAGTGTTTTCTTTTTTCCTTGCAGCACATTAATATTATCCAACAGGAAAAGGTCATTGGAACGCATAGAACCGCGAAAGCCGTTAAGACTGCCGCTTTGGGCCGCAAATGCAAATTTCTTCGAGAATTTATCCGCATCAATCAGGACAGTCTTCACCTTTTGTGGTTCCATTTTTTGCAGGATACAATTCAATAGCTGAGTCTTGCCCAATCCTTCCTGACCGGCAATTATCGTAACCGGGGGCGCCTTTTGTACTTCATAATTCTCTATATATTGAAAAGCTAATTGATTGAATTGGCTGATAAACACTGTTTAGAATACCCCCTGCGCAGATAACTTACTCACTGTATTTTTCATGTTAATGTTTGTCCTAACATAATTCGAGAACACGGTCCTAGGGAAGAACAAGGGTTAAGGAATATACCCCTAACCCTTGTCTAGATTGACAATTTCAGCCATCTATCATTACGCGTGCTTTGGCCTAATATATTTCCAGATATCTCTCAATTTCCCATTTATGCACGGCGATGCGGAAGCTGTCATATTCTTCGGTCTTTGCTGCAACAAATCGGGAATAGATGTGCTCACCGAGGGCATCTTTGATGACTTCATCATTGCTTAATAGCGTTAAAGCCTCTTTGAGGTCTCCGGGAAGTGAGTCAATCCCCATCTCTTTTCTTTGCCTGTCATCCATGGCAAAAATATTCAAATCAACGGCTTCGGGCGGGTTAAGTTTCCGTTTGATCCCATCCAGTCCGGCCTTAATCTGGACCGCTAAAGCCAGATAAGGATTGCAGGAAGGATCCGGGCTTCTTAACTCAATACGGGTTGAAGAACCCCTCTTGGCCGGAATACGTATCAGCGGACTCCGGTTGCGGCCCGACCAGGCAATATAGCAAGGTGCTTCATAGCCCGGAACGAGCCTTTTGTACGAATTGACCGTAGGATTGGTGATCGCCGTAAAAGCCTTGGCATGTTCCATAATACCGGCAATATAATGATACGCTTCGCTCGAAAGGTTCATTGGTCCTTCCAGATCATAGAAAAGGTTTTTGCCATTTTTGAATAAAGACTGGTTGACATGCATTCCGGAACCATTGATTCCAAAGATCGGTTTCGGCATAAATGTCGCATGCAGTCCGTGCCGTTGGGCAATCGTCCGGACGACAAATCTGAAGGTGACCATTTTATCAGCCATTTCCAAGGCATCGGCATATTTGAAGTCAATCTCATGCTGTCCGGGAGCAACTTCATGATGGGAGGCTTCAATTTCAAAATTCATCTGCTCCAGCGCCAGAACCATATCTCTTCTGGCACTCTCCCCTAGATCAACCGGTGTCATGTCAAAATAACCTGCTTTATCATGGGTAATCAGGGTCGGTCTGCCCTCCGTGTCGACATGGAACAGGAAAAATTCCAGCTCTGGTCCTATGTAGCATTTGAAACCCATTTCTGAGGCTTCTGCCAGTACTTTTTTTAGTGTATTGCGCGGACAACCGTTGAATGGCGTCCCGTCAGGATTATAAACATCACAGATGAGTCTCGCTACCCCGCCTTCAGCAGGCCTCCACGGGAAGACGACAAATGTGTCGGGGTCGGGCCTCAGGTACATGTCCGACTCCTCAATACGCACAAAGCCTTCAATAGAAGAACCGTCAAACATCATTTCTCCGTCCAGGGCTTTCTCAAGTTGTTCTACCGGAATAGAGACATTCTTTAATACTCCGAAAATATCGGTAAACTGGAGTCTCATGAATTTTACGCCTTTTTCATACGCCTCTCGTAAGACATCTTCTTTCGTATAATTCAAACCTTAGCACTCTCCAATTCTTTAAATTTTTTATTCTAGTACTAAATACTTTTCCAATGCTGGGTGAATATATAACAGCTGACGGCTTTCCGTAACCGCAGAAAACCTTTGAATATCCTTCGCGTCAAATTGCTGGGAAAAGAACAGTTTAATCGTCGTCCTTTCGTCGTTTGTCCGCAATTCCACCTTATCAGGATAAAATAAGTAATTATACAGTTCATCGCGCCAGCTAAGCTGTAAATTTCCAGTGGAGATTTTGATAATTCCGAACTTTTCCACATGGATGTCCCCTATTCCTGAAAAGCCCTGGGTAATATTCTCAGCTTCAACTGCCATCTGACCGGACTTAAATTTCAGGGACAGGATATGCTCAAGAATAAACCTGGCCGGAACGGAGATTTCCTCTATCATCATCGCATACGCTTTGATCTCATCCTCCCACTGGCGAATTTTTTCGGCATAAGCTGATTTGATCTCCGTTAAATTTTGGGCTTCTTTTTCTAAAAGAAAATAAATCCGTTCAAAGCTTTCAAGCAGAACCTGATCATTATGATTCAAGGAACATCTCCACCTTATTTTGGCTTATAACCTATTCTAACCTATTCCCAATTTTTTTCACAGTCCTTTTGAAAGTATAATTTTTGTTTTACCGATAAGGCCGAGAGGTTTTTTTCTCATATCTGATGGTTTGGGACAAATCTTGAATCAGCAGCTCAATTTCTTTAGTTTCATCCTGCAGGGACCTGGCGCACACCAGTGCGATCCAACCGCAGCGCAGCGCTTCCATATTTTTGCCTTTTTTCATCAAAAGATTAGCAAGCTTTAACATCGCTTCTCCTTTTGGCAGTTCCGGCTCATCATAAAACCTTTTGCCGAGCAGTTTGTACAGATTCTCCTGAAACAAAGTATCCTCGTAGCGGACAAGATATGTTAATTCCTCACTGATTTCGCCGATCTTGGAGCTGTCACCAAAGAACTGAAAGTACTTTAGGGCTTCTAGATATTGTTTTTTTGCCTCCGAATAATCCTGTTTCTTAATCAACAGGATGGCCAGACTGTAATAGCGCACAGCAAAGCCGAATTCGCTTCCTTGATGGTATTGAAGGGACAACTCAAGACTGCTGATTGCTTCATCCAGTAGTTTCGAACATTGGAGAAGATTACTTAACATGAAATAACTTTCACTGATTTCAGGATCACGGCCGTTTTTCAAATACAGCGCGACAACTCTCTGTTGTAAAAGCAGGGCTTCCGGCAGCCTATTTTTTTCAAAGTACAAGAAGGCGATATATTGCAGCGCATTAGCCAGTGAAACCTGTTCGCCTAACATGGCGTAGATCTTGGCGGCATAGTAAAATTTCCCCTGCGCAGCAATTTTCTGCGCCTGACTGTAATAGATTTCTCCCAAACAGAGGCTGATATCTGCCTCCCCATTTAGATAACCGTGTTCCCGGCAGAGATTTTCGGCATGCAGAAAAGACTCTCCTGCAGCCTGCCACTCTTTTATTTTTGTATAAACCTGGCCCAGATCAGAGTACAAGGCCGCCAAACGCAGGGGTGATGCTTCTCTCGGATAGTCCCTGATAGCCTGCTTATATAAATAAATGGCTTTGGCATTCTTCCCCTGGTTGAAATAAACGCTGGCTAGTCCGGCCCTGGCTTCAGCAATCCCTTTATTGTTATTCAGCTGTTTGCAGCAGGCCAGTGCCCTTCGAAATCCAGCCTCGGCTTCATCTAATTTGTTATTTTTCACCTGAACCGTTGCGAGCAAACGCTGAGAAAAAGCAACGATTATCGGCAGTTCCAGCGCTTCAGCCTTAAGAAGGCTTATCTGCAGATTTTTTTCAGCTTCTTCAGTTTTTCCGTCACCCAAGCATTTGATTCCATTCTCAAGATACTTCCTCCATATTTCCAGTGTGGTATCCATGGTATCCCTCCCGAATTTTCTTTATAATATACGAATTTTCTTTACAATATCTGAATTTTCTTCATAATATATGAGTTCGAGCAACTTCATTTGGTCTATAATATGCTATACTAAATCTAACGGAGCAAACCAGTGCAATGAATGTTTTTGCTCTTATCATTGAAAACAATGAAGTAAATTATCCTGCAGGAGGGATTGTAATGAGCACCAAAGACCCATCTTCACAAAATATTCTATGGATCATAGCTAAAATTCTGATTTTTATACTCTGCATTTATCTAGCCTACCTGATTTTAAAACCGCTGCTCGCCATCATCTTGAGTATCGGCTTTTGGATCATCAAGGTTGCTGTAGTCATTTTTATTTCTTTATTGGTATTGCACCTTCTCCTCAGAATCATTTTTAAGATTGATCTGTTGGAAATCATTTTTGGGGTCCGCTGGCCCAAGTAATACCACCGCGATGCATGGCGGACAATATTGGCTATCTGAACTTTAAATGCTGAATGGAGGCATCTTTATCGACGCTTCCATTTTTATATTTATCATGATTTACGCCCCCCCGGAATAAGCATGGTTCTAAGGGGGGATAAACAATGAACGTCTTTGTGGTGAACAGGAAAAAGTTGGCGGTGGGGATCGTGATGCTGATGCTAATTGCGGTTTTGGCCGTAAACAAAGAGCAAGCTATATCCGTTATTACCGGAAATTTAAAGCCGATTTACTCCGTCAAGACCGAAACGAAGCAGGTTGCGCTTACTTTTGATATCAGCTGGGGCGAAGAAAATGTGCAGCCGATTTTGGATATCCTAAAAAAAGAAAATATCAAGGCCACTTTCTTTCTTTCATCTCCATGGGCTGAAATAAAATCAGAGTTAGTCAAGCAAATTGCCGCAGACGGCCACGAAATTGGCTCCCACGGGCGGCGTCATGTTGATTTAAACACCATGACAGCTGATATTCTCATGAAAGAGCTCGATACTTCCAAAGAAGTCCTGGAACGTTTAAGCGGCCAAAAAATTACTCTGCTGCGCGCTCCGAACGGGGCTTATGACAACCAGGTCATCTCGGTTGCAAACAAGAGAGGCTACAAAGTCATCCAATGGAGTGTAGACTCCCTGGACTGGAAAAGGCCCGGAGCCGACGCAATCATCAATTATGTGATGAACGGACGCTCCAAAAATAAAGGAGCCTCCCCCGGCGACATTATCCTCTTCCACGCTTCTGATTCCGCGCCGGATACGCCCGAGGCACTCCCCACTGTTTTGAAAATGCTCAAAGAGAAGAACTATGAAATTGTGACGGTCGGCAAGCTGCTTAGCAATGCCCAGGAGAGCTGGCCGCCTGGTTCGAGCCTGTAATGAGCACTTGTATCGCGTTCTCAATTTACTCACTAATTCTGTCGACATAACCCCCTTTATATTAAAAGGCTATTATGCCAGGGCTAGTCTGCGTGCAATAATGTAGCCCATTATTTGAGCGGGCTATTTTAAGAACGTTTTACTAGAATAACGATCCGAAATTGATGCTAGCTCCAAAAGACACTTCCATGACTCCAGACTAGGTCTCCGTAATGGATGGCCGGCGCCAAGCGGAGCATGGATTGCGCAGCGCGACTTTTTGACGGCCACGGATGGCCTAATGTCGCGATGCCATGGATGGCAAGGAGCGACGTGCCACGGATGGCACAACAGCCGAAAGCGGCCATCCATTATGGAGACTAACCCGAGTAAACTAATATCTACCTTTATTCGAAAACGGGATGTACGAATCGATCTATTAATGCCCTTTCCAACTTTGGAACCCTTCGCCAACGACTTCGGAAACATCGCCGATGGCCACAAAAGCATCCGGGTCATATTTGTGGACGATTTCTTTGACCTGGGTCAACTGTGCTCTATTTACGATACTGTAGACCACTCTCTTTTGAAAGCGCGAATAAGCCCCTTCAGCTTGAAGATACGTTACGCCTCTGCCGACGAGATGGATAATATCCTCAGCAATCTTGTCCGGCTTTTCTGTGACGACCATAACACTTTTGGAATAATCCAACCCAACCTGGACGAGATCTATCACTTTGGTAGCGATAAACATATAAATCATCGCATACATGGCCATTTCCGGGCTAAAGATCAGTGCAGCTCCGATAAAGACAACCGCGTCGAGAATTAAGATGATCTGTCCGACACTAAATTGGATTCTTTTATTCAACACGATCGCCAGGATATCGGTACCGCCTAATGAACCGCGACAGCGAAAGATGATGCCCATTCCGATACCGGATACGACGCCCCCGAAAATAGAGGCCAACAGCGTATCTGTTGTTATCGGAGACAAAACATCTGTAAACTTCAGCGCAGCAGATAATGTCCCCACACCAAGTATACTCCAATAAAACAATTGTCTGCCGACTGACTTGTAACCGAGAATGAATAATGGAATATTCAGAAGTGCCACCAGAATACTAATATTCCATTGAAACAGGTAATGCAACAGAATCGCGATTCCGGTTACTCCGCCGTCAGCAATTTGGTTAGGCAGGATCAATGTATTAATGCTGACAGCTACAATCACTGTACCTATAATGATTCCAAAAAATCTTTTGAAAAAATGCCATGGTATTTTTTTTAGGTTCATGTTTTACCTCAAATTAAGCTAGTCATCCAAGCTCTCTCCGACAATTTGTACCAAGCTTTCTTTAACATTATTCTTGACAAAAAGAATTCTATTTAGTAAAGTAATGTAGCGGTTTTATTGCGCTCGTAGCTCAGGGGATAGAGTGACGGTTTCCGAGGCCGGAGGTCGCAGGTTCAAATCCTGCCGGGCGCACCATTAGAAAACAAACATTGCAAGTGTTGCAGTGTTTGTTTAGTATCATATACTTTTCCCGGCATTTATTGTTTTCAAGCATAAAAACAGATAAATCGTTAAACCTACTATATAAAAAGGAGGATTTAACGATGAATATTCTGGAAAAAGCGACCGCCAAGAGCCATTCCATTGTTCAAAATATGATGGATCACGAACCTGCTAATTATATTGAGGCAGGTTTGCAGTATCAGATTGTTTTGATGGGGCGTTTTCAAGCCTCAGTTATTACTATTCTGTATAATCATGCTAAAGATCCTGAACTCAGAATACTGCTTAAAGATGCACTGGATGCATTGGTAGAAAGAACTGTCAAAATGAGTGAGGATTTTTTACAATCCGAGGATGTCACGCTGCCAACCATACAGTTTCCCGAACGGTCCCTGGAAGAATACCAGGACATACCAGACCGCTTACACTTCAGTGATATGGAAATTGCGCTGCTGCTGCTGGAAATGAGCGCTTCCAGCCAAATGGCCTTATTGACAGCCATCAATCAAAGCTATCACCTGGAAATTGGGAATCGTCTCCGCAAGGAACTAAACATTGGATTTGATTGGGCTTACCAGTTGGAGCAGCTGATGCTCCAAAGAAACTGGCTTCCCAAAATTGCAAAAATCGTTCATTAACACGCAACGTAAAATTCATTTTTCAGTATTCTATATACATTTAATATGCCAGCCTCAAACAGACTGGCATTCCTTATATTTTGTGTCCTTTTCAAAAATTAATAACACTTACTCCGGGAAATATAATTGGAAAGCCGCAATGATGTCTTTCTGAACCAGCTCCGGCTCCTTTTCCCCATTGATTTCCACAACCGGTTCCCCATTTTTTTGCCACTGTTTGTACAGCTTTTGGTAATTATCTGCAACGTGCCGCAGCGTCTCGCTGTTTTCAAATATTTCAGTCTGGAATCTTCCTGCCGCTATTCTCTTGAGCGATGTTTCCGGGCTTACTTTTATAAATAGTGTAAGGTCTGGTTTCACCGCATATTGATTAATTTCCCCAATCCAGGACTCATCATTTTTCATCCCCTGATACGCAAACGAAGACCATAGATATCTGTCACAGATCACATAATTTCCCTGCTCCAGAGCAGGAATGACCAGATTGTTGTTATGATCAAGCCGGTCGGCAGCAAACAGCAACGCCAGACAGTTGTCACCCACACCATTGATCCGGCCTGAAAGTACCTGACGGATCGTTGTTCCGAGCGGACCCTGGCTTGGTTCTCTGGTCAGAATGGTTTTTACTCCGCACACGGTTTCAAGATATACCTTAAGACGCTCAATCTGCGTTCCTTTACCTGATCCATCGATGCCTTCGAGCACAATGAACTTTCCCTTTGCCTGCATGATCTTCAACTCCTTCAGGATTTATTGTAATCGATTTTAGCGCAAATAAAAAGATGCCTCCTCTCTGAGACATCTTTATACACTAACTGTTCGTTCATTTATCCAACCTTACTCATCACCCGAAGCTTATCGGCGAGCAGTGCAATAAATTCAGAATTGGTAGGCTTCTGACGTTCTATGTTCATCGAATATCCGAAGATCCTCTTCAGTGTTTCCATATGTCCGCGTTCCCAGGCTAGCTCAATAGCATGTCTGATACCTCTTTCCACCCTGCTGGGAGCAGTATTGTATTTCTTAGCAATTGCCGGGTACAGTTCTTTGGTTACAGCCCCGAGTAAAGAAACATCTTCGATTACCATGAGTATTGCATCTCTGATGTACTGATATCCTTTGACATGAGCCGGAATGCCCAGCTGGTGCATCATTGTCGTTACTTCTACGTTGATATTGACCCCTCTTCCGACTGACGCCACCGAAGAACACGTCTGAAGCATCGGGGGATTCGTTACTTCAAGGTCCTGCGTCAGCGTCCTGATGCGTTTCCCCAAAATTTCTAGGTCAAATGGTTTCAGGATAAAATAATCAACTCCCATGACCATGGCCTGATGCGTCAATGTTTCATGCCCGAAGGCCGTTAATAATATGACTTTGGGTTTCCTGACAGATGTTCTGGCATTGATTCTTTCCAGGACTTCCAAACCATCGAGATTGGGCATCACAAGATCCATAATGACGAGATCCGGGTCATGCTTTTGAATCAAATCCCAAGCTTCAAGTCCATTGTAGGCTACGCCAGCGAGCTCAAAGCTATCATCCTTTGAAATATAATCCTGAAGGATCTGACATAGATTTCGATTATCCTCGGCTACAATAATCTTTACCTTTTTTGACATCTCTACATTTCCCCGCTTTATCATATTTTTCCCGGTTCCTTTTTCCGGTAGTATCATTATAAATCAGCGGAGATGTCGAATTCTTAAAAAATAAGGAACACTTTCTAATTTTGGCATTCATTGTAAAGCCCTTGTCCCATCTGTAGGAAACGCTGTTTAAGGGTTATTTTTTTTTCGTTAAAATAAGCCAATTTATTTTTTGTCCTACATATTGTCCCGAACTTCAAGAGAATTTCTGTGTAAATATCAAAGTTTTGTCTTGTTCTGACGAGTTACTGTATCTGTATGTATCAGCTGATGATAATTGCTTCCGTCGGACAACCGTCGGCTGCTTCCTGCGCTGATTCTTCAAGCGTCTCCGGAACCTGTTCCTGACGCGTTACAGCCAATCCGTCATCATCCATTTCAAATATGTCCGGGCAGATTGCAGGACATGCTCCGCATCCGATACAGGCTTCTTTTTCTACATAGGCAATCATGAAGTTCACCCCAAACTATTTTTGTCAATCGTCGATTGTATTGTTCCCGAGATGACTAAAGCTATGCAGATTTTCTATTTGAGACTCATCTCTACGATTTTCAGACCATTGTCCTGTTGCTCCACTGTAATCTGGTAAGCCAGTACTTTTCTTTGATCAATGGATGACCCCGTCGTAATTTCGACAAAATAACTATTTTGCGCAGAAGTGTTTTGAATCTCCACATTTTGAACACTTAAAAATGGATTATCCCGAAACATCTGCTGCAGTATGCTATTTGTAGCTTCGGCCTGTCCGGATGCCAGGGCCGAAGCAAGATCAAATTGCCTGTAATCAAGCTTTTCCCAATATTCTTCAATCACTGCATTTGGATTTGCATAACTTTGCCCATTGGCCATTGCAGAAACTGCAGTATCCGGATTCTGCCACCAGACTATGATGCCAATAAAAAAAATACTGCAGACAAGTATGAAAAAATGCCGGTTCAATAACATAATTTCCCTCCTAGACCTTTTACTATAATATAGGAGGGAAATTGGAAATTCATGACACCAGGGCAATTATTTATTGAAGATTTTTTTCAGAAGATTAAGTACGGACTGAGGCAGTTTGATGTAGTACATTTTCATGGAATTATTCCTCCTTCCAGCACTGCTATCTTGAGAATAATTTATGCAGCAGCTTGATTTTATACAACATGGTAATTTTTAACAGCATCTTCAAGCTGTTTGACTAGTTCGATTTCCTCCGCAGTTTTTGCCGTGAAATAAAGTTTTCCTACGATTGCCGTCAGCATTTTTAAAACATCTTCAAAGGTCAGTTTATCTGTGAGCGCTAATTTTTCACTTGTTTCAATCATGGCAATCCCAAATTGATGTCCGACACCGTCTTTCATCATCTTCGTACAGGATTTTCCCAACAGCTTCATGACGAGTGCAGCTTCCTGTGTATCGAGCTGCCGTACAGCATCAATAGTCGTATAAAATCCCTGGACGATCCTAACGCCAACATTGGACCAATCTACCGGCTGAACCATTTCCATTCCTCCTCAAAAAAATAACCTGTGCCTTACTATATGCACAGGTTAGATGAGGGGTGAAATCAGTTCTTGAATATTAAGGGCCTTACCCCTTTCATTTGCCCGTTTTGGGGTATCTGGACCGATAAATCTTTTGGAGGACATGCTCCGAACTTCCCTGATAAAAAGAAGTAATCGGCAGCGCCTGCAGAAAATATCGACCATACCTTTTTTTGATAATCCGGTCATCTAAAACAATCACAACGCCTTTATCCTCTCTCGTTCGGATTAAACGTCCAAAACCCTGCTTGAAGCGAATAATTGCTTCAGGCAAATTTAACGCATAAAACGGATCAAATCCCTGACTTTCCAATAGGCGGGCCTTTGCTTCCAGAATAGGCGTATCCGGCGGCCAAAACGGAAGTCTGACCATGATTACACAACGCAGCATGTCCCCGGGAAGATCGATGCCTTCCCAAAAGCTATTCGTTCCAAGCAGGACACTACTGCTGTTCTGCATAAACTTCTGTAAAAGTTCTTCCCTGGTGCCGTCAATCCCCTGGGCCAGCACATTCAGGTGCCGGCAGCATTCTTCATTCTCTAACAAGTGGTATACCCGCTGCAAATATCGGTGGGAAGTAAATAATACCAGTGTACCTCCCTCCAGCTCTTCGGCAATTTTCCCAATAAATGAAGCTGTCTTTTCTGCAAGGCTATCCTCAGGTAGATTTACAGATAAGTTATTGACAACACAGAAAACCATTTGTTTTTCATAATCAAACGGTGAATCCAGCTTCAGGCTGATATAGTCCTCTACGCCGATATCCCTGGTCAAATACGTAAAATCCTCACCGACACTTAAGGTGGCAGAAGTTAAAACCGTACAATTATTCTTACTGAATATTTTTTTATTTAAAAGCGGAGCTACATTGATTAGCGTGTTTTTTAAATAGACTGTATTGCTTTTCTCGAGATAGGTTACGCGATCCACTTCACTTTTGCTGATGATTTTACCTAATCCGTCAACGATTAGGGCAAGTTCATTTTTTATTCTGCTAATCTCATATCTGGTTTCTTCCAGCTGTTCACTTTCAAGAGCCAAAAAGGAATTAATTCGATCCAGCACCTCCACTAAGCCTTTAAACCTGATGATCAGATTTTCCGAGGCCAACAGGATCATCTGTAAGATATCTTCGCTGACCTTTTCAGGATCTAAGCGAAGACTGAACTGCCGGCCAAGAACGCTTTGCAGCATGCTGAAAAGTTCCCGGGCCTGATCCGCAGCCGCCCCGCAGCGATCCGGAATCTCTTCAAGATTGCTTTTGAAATAGGTCCAGTTGAAGGCAGGAAAGACCTCTGCCCAAACAATATAATTCTTTTTCAGATAAGCGAATAGATTTCCTTTCCCGCCATAGATACTATCCGTCAACCTGATCATCTGTTCTAGGCAAATCTCAAATCCAAGTTGTTTGAGCGCAGTCTGGTAAATATTATGCGCCTCATCGATGATAAGATTACTATATTCCGGTAAAATCTTATGATTCGTTTTGATGTCGGCAAGAAGCAAGGAGTGATTAATCACAAGAACATCAGCAGCCTCTGCTCTCTTCCTGGCGTTATAAAGGTAACAACGCGAAGTAAAAGAACACTCTCCGGGTTGACAGGCCGGATTATCCGCAGCAAATTTTCGGTAAATTGGAACGAAACTTTGATTATTCGGCAGTTCTCCAAAATCCCCAGTTTTCGTTTCAGAAGCCCAAGAAAAAAATGCGGCCTGCCGGAGTTGTTCATCCTGGGTTAGATAATCAGTAAACAGCGATTCCTGATATAGGCATTTCAGACACAAATAATTGCTCTTACCCTTAAGCAGCGCTGTTTTAAATGGAAAAGGCAGGAATCTCTGCAACAGCGGAAGGTCTTTGCTGAAGAGCTGCTCCTGCAAAGTGATGGTGTGGGTTGCAACAATCACCTTCTGCTGATGCCTTTTGGACCACCAGAGTGCCGGAATCAGATAGGCAAGCGTTTTCCCTGTTCCTGTACCAGCTTCAATCACAACATCTGTCGCTTCGGTAAACCCTTTTAGGATCTCAGCGGCCATCACGGTTTGAATCTCTCTGTTTTCAAACCCTGGAATCATGCTGGCGAGTAAGCCGTCCTGACCGAAACACTCCACAGCCCAAGCCGGCGAATCAGGAATTTCAGCGAAATCGTCCGGACCGGGGCTAAAAAGATTTTGTACCGACTCTCCCTGATAGGGTGCAATACGGATGGGCCTGTCCGGATACGTCCGTACGATTTCCTTTTTTAATTGGGTTAGCACAGGCTGACAGGAAAGACCTTTTGTATATTCTTCCAACTTGCTCAAGAAACCCAGATCCGTCTTCAATCCTTTTTTCCAGCACTGCAGAAGCAGGTCTCGGGTCAGTCGAACCTCTTTTTGGACCGGTGAAAAAAACCTGCGGTGTTTCTTTATCTTAAGTTTATCGGTTATCTCCTCTAAACTTTGCTGGCTGACTATTGGGAAAAAAACTGCGGCAAGTTCCTGAACCTCAATCACGTTCTGGTTTAGATTAATATCAAAATATTTTATTAAATCAGGCAGGATTTTCTTCTGCTCATAAACAAATATAAGGGTATCATGGGTAAAATCTTCAAGACTTTTTTTATACCGCTCCATCCTGCTTGGGTCTTCACCTTCGCCCTGGAACGAAAACATCAGATATTTGGGGAGTGCCCCTTTTCCCAAGCGCAGAGCCACCAGGTACCCACGTTCTGAGGGAGTACCAGGACGTATTAGAGATAGGATGACACAAGCCTGATTCAATCAGCCGAGCTCCCTTCAAAAAAAATAATTTACTTAACCATAAATCGTAACATTCCTAATAAACTAAATACTGAGAAGATCATGAAGAAAACTGTATAGTGCCAAATCAATCAAATCATACGAATTACAGGAGGAAAAGGATGAAGCCAATCTATTTGCAAACGGATTTCCCCGGCGGCCGCTCTCACATCTTGATCAGGGATCTCGCCTCAGCTAATACGGAACTGCATCATTATATTTTATTTTTGACGAATAAAGGGAAGCTCTGGATTGATGTTTTTTGGCCGCATGACGAGGAATCCGAAGAGTATACGGTCAGTATCTCTGAAGAAAAATTCTGGCATACTTTCCGCGAGTGGCGTTTGCATGGACTCGTCCTGGGCAGCAATGAACGAGTAGCCGAAATATTTGCCCAAAAGAATTTAAATAAGAGGACTAAGCCAAAATCAGTTTAAGGCGTATCCTTCTTCGTCCCCTTCATTTTATCCAAGCGATAAATAAAAGCTAGTACTTCGGCAACCGCCTGATAGAGTTCGGGCGGTATTTCTTTGGACAGCTCTACCTGCATTAAGGCTTCTACAAGGGTGTCGTCATTTTGGACCGGAATGCCCTGCTCTTCGGCCAATTCAATTATTTTTTTGGCCATATGCCCTTCCCCTTTGGCGACAATCCTCGGAGCACCAACATGATCATAGGCCAGGGCAGCGGCTTTTTTAATATTTTTTTTATTATTTGGACTTTCCCTTTTCATCCTTTGATATCCACCCCTGAAAAGTTTTTTCCAGTTAGAAAATGCACAAACTGGGGAAATTCATCGTAGGTCTTTAACGATAGCTTTTCTAAAGATAAGCCAATATCCGCGAAGTTCTGCTTGATTTGATCATAGAGATCTTCAATCAGCGAATTCAGCTCCTCGGGATGATCGTTTAAGAGGCAGATATGGAGTTTGTTGTCGTAAAGCGTAAGGTCGGCTCCGAGCAGGTCAAGGTGTTCCGTCTCGACCTGCAGCGCGAGATGGCAGTGTTCAATATCCATTTTATGGCCTTTACGAGAACTCTCCACTGCAAGCGAACAATTATATAGCTCATTGTTATTCTGCAGCGGGATATGCATAAGCAAATAGGCGGTATTTTCTTTATTCCCGGTCTGGATCCAGATTTGCTGTCCGCTAATCTCATCCAGAAAACTCTTCAGTGCGCTTTTTTCTGGAGAGACAGAATCTTCTGCCAGCGCGTTTAAGAGCATTGTTTTTACATTTTCAGTTTGTTCTGCTTCCCAACCGGCGTTATTCTTTAATTTGAGCAGCAGCTGATTCTCGTGCTCGAGCCCGAGGCTTTTGAAATAATGCAGGATGTTTTCAAACTGCTCACCGTTGGTGTCCTCCCACTTCGGGATGATTTTCCAAAGCTGGTCTGCAAGCGTGTTGAGTGGGGATTTCTGGTCTATTGAACTTTGACTCGTTGAACTTTGATTTGTTGAGCTCTGGTTTGCAGAATTCTGATCCGATAGCATCGTTTTAAGAACACTGCTGTTTTGCTGATTCAGATATTTTGCCAGAACCACAGAGATCTCAGGGGTCAGGTTGATCCCCCTGTTTAGAATCGTTGTGATCTGCTCCAGGGTTAATCGAAGCGCCTGTCCGGCTACCTGGCTGGATGCCTGTCCTGCGCCGGTATTTGTCTCCTGCGGCGCTGTCCTGGAAGCTATCTTGCTCAATAGTTTACTCTGGTTTTTTCCTTCCCTCAAAATCATCCATAGCTTATCAGCAGCCTGGTATAATATTTCAGGTGGAGCACTCTTGCTGCCTGTTGCCGTGTTCTGATTGACCATGTTGTTGACTAGAAAGTCCGCTTCTTCGGCTGAAAGACCAAATCCTTTGCTGATCATTGAAGACAGCTGCTCCGCAGACAAACTGCTCAGCTGGCCGGTACTCTGGCTAACCCGGCTCAAAACAACGCCTTCCGTATTGACCTCTTTGACGACCGCCAGAAATCTTTCACCTTCCATAAACTGCGGTTCCAGCTGGGCTTTAATTTTTTGCCCGGCAATGGAGATGAGTCCTTCCTGATTTCCATTTCTACTGATAATTTCCACTGGAAGAAGCTGGCCGGTTTTCAATTGTGTAAAATCTATTGAAGAAGAAATCTTGCCAATACTCTGGATATTGTTTATGATCATTAGAGACTCCCTCGCAGAAAAATCTGCTGTAATAATGATAACAAAAATTATCATAATAGAATTAAAGGAATGATTGTGTTGAGTATCTTTGAAACGATTATGCTGTTATGTTTTGGTTCTGCCTGGCCTTTTTCGATCTACTCGTCCTACAAAGCCAGAACTGCGAAAGGAAAAAGCCTTTTTTTCCTGGTTGTATTGCTTATCGGCTATTTATCCGGCATCCTGCACAAGATGATTTATTCGTTCGATTATGTCATTATACTATATATCCTGAATTTTTGCCTGATCGCAGTTGATACAGGGCTTTATTTTAGGAATAAACGGTTGGATGCATTAAGGAATTTTGAATAATACGGGGGAAGTCTGCATGCCACAATACCCGCGTGCCATGGATGGCTCAATCCTTAAAAAGTCCGCGCTTCGCATCGTGCTCCGCTCGCAGCGGAACTGTGGCACACAGACTGATCTCGCTTAAAGCACGTTTGTTATGTAATATCCCGTTCATTTATGTAGTAGAATATTGAATGTCTTAATTGTAGGTTACCAACGTCTTATTTGGATAATAAGACAAAAATAAATATCAATAGGAGATATTGTGATGAATAATGAATTTAAGCTAGTGAAACCTGAGCAGTTAACGGATAACCCCTTTAATCTGGTCGGAAAGGACTGGATGCTGATTACGGCGGGAAATATGGAAAAGTATAATATGATGACGGCCAGCTGGGGCGGATTCGGGGTACTGTGGAATAAAAAAGTATGCTTTTGTTTTGTCCGTCCTTCGCGTTATACTTATCAGTTTATGGAAGAAAATGATACTTTCACGCTTTCTTTTTTTGAAGAAAACTATCGAAAGGCTTTATCTTTCTGCGGAGCAAATTCCGGAAGAGATGTGGACAAAACAGCCGCTACAGGGATTACACCCGTTGAAAGCCCGTTTGGATCCGTCTATTTTAAGGAAGCTAGACTGGTTATGGAATGTAAAAAACTCTATTATCAGGATTTGGACCCGAGCCATTTTCTTGATCCGGCAATTGAAAGTAACTATAAGCAGAATGATTATCACCGTGTTTACGTTGGTGAAATCATTCGGTGCTATGCTAAAAATTAAGTTTAACTCAATGAGGCGCTTCAATTATCAGGGGCGTCATATCTTTTTTCTGGGTGTTGTAGCCTCGTACAGCGCAGAATGCGCCGCTCACACATGAGTTGTCAAACAATCCAGTGGAATATTTAACAACTCACCATCTCGCAAACAAGACCCTCGCTAACATGTCAAAACCTCTGGGCTTTACAATAAGTCATCGCACCTTGCCATCCGGCACCGCGACAGTGGCCATCCGTGGCCTGAAACCGTTGACATGTCTTAACGCGAGGATTCCTTTATGTCTTACATAAAAGGCCTATCCCAAATTCGCCACCGGTGGCGAGTTTGGGATAGGCCTGGCCGTATATCTTTCTAATTACAATTTCGCTTCAATAGCCTTTACAAGATCCGATTTTCCTCTGAAACCGACGATCGTATCAGCAATTTTACCGTTTTTAATCAGCAGCAGTGTCGGAATACTCATTACGCCGTATTTCTGGGCGATTTCCCCCTGCTCATCGACATTTAATTTGCCGATGGTTACTTTACCTGCATATTCATCTGCCAGTTCTTCCACTACAGGAGCTATCATTCTGCAAGGTCCGCACCAGGCAGCCCAAAAATCGACCAATACCAGCTGGCTTGAACTGAGTACATCACTCTGCCAATTCTCAGCAGTAAATGTTTTGACATTAACACCTGCCATCTTAAATCCCTCCGTTCTTAACGTCACCATAGAAAAAGACTTTTGTTTGTCCAAAAGATTAATGGACAAACCGGTTCAACAAAACAATCAGATCATCCAGGGCTTTATCATTTTCCGTTTCGAGCGCATCTTTCAAGCAGGTTCTGGAGTGCTCTTCAAAAATCATAATGCCAACCTTATTGATTGCTGCCTTGACTGCGGCAACCTGAACCAAAACATCAGAACAGCATTTTTCTTCATCAAGCATACGCTGCAACCCCTTGACCTGTCCCTCAATCCGTTTCAATCGGATCATGATATCGTTTCTCGGTTCCTTTTTTTTCTTTGGTTCCATCTTACCCCTTACCCCTATACCCTACCCGGGTATTTTCTAAGGTTATTATATGATCCGTCTGGCTATTCTGTCAAGAGGCTTTGCAGAATATTTCTGGACATTTCAGGATATTCAAAGATATTGCATAGGCTTTGCCGGGTATGAAATATATTATGCCTGTTTTTATGAATAATAAACCAGCAAAGCCCTTATCGAAAGTTCTATTAATGAGATAAGATGAATTAAATTAAATTGAATTGATGGGGAATTATTGATAAATAATTAAAAGACTAATTAGAAGTCTGTTTTGCTTTTAGGTCCAATTTAATATGAAGCTCTTTGAGTTGGCTGTCCACAACCGGTGAAGGCGTCTGGGTCAACAGGCATGAAGCACTCTGGGTCTTCGGGAATGCGATGACATCGCGGATATTGTCCCGTCCGGAAAGAATCATCGTAAGTCTATCTAGCCCAAACGCAATTCCCCCATGGGGTGGTGTGCCATATTCGAACGCCTCAAGCAGATAGCCAAATTTTTCTTTGGCCTCTTCACTGCTCAAACCAATCAGGTCAAAGATCTTTTCCTGAACATCCCTTTGGTGAATCCGGATGCTTCCTCCGCCAAGTTCCATTCCGTTCAGGACCATGTCATAAGCCTTTGCTCTTACCTTCAGCGGATCAGAATCCAGGAGAGGAATATCTTCATTCATCGGACTGGTAAACATATGGTGAATCGCCACATAGCGTTTTTCTTCCTCATCATATTCCATGAGCGGGAATTCCGTAACCCAAAGACAGTTAATCCTATCTTCCCGGATAAGCTCCATCCGTTTGGCCAGCTCTAGTCTTAAGTTCCCAAGCGCATTATGAACGACGGATTCCTTATCGGCAACGAAGAATAGGATGTCTCCGGTTTCTGCTCCCATCGCAGCCAGCAGTGCGTTAATTTCCTTTTCGGTGAAGAACTTCAGAATCGGTGATTTCATTCCTTCGGGATCCATCACGATGTAGGCAAGTCCTTTGGCTCCGTAAATGCTGACAAACTTAGTGAGCGCGTCAATTTCTCTTCGCGGCATGCCGGCACATCCTTTGGCGCAGATCCCTTTAACCCTGCCGCCCTTCGCGATAACGTCGGCAAATACTTTAAATCCGGAATCTTTAACGACCGGAGCCACATCGATCAATTCCATGGCAAAGCGGGTATCCGGTTTGTCCGAACCATAGCGTTCCATCGCCTCCTGATAGGTCAGCCGCGGAATGGGGAGCGGGATATCAATACCTTTAATCTCCCTGAAGATCTTGGCAATCAGATTCTCCATCATCGGCAGAAGGTCTTCAATCTCAATAAAGGACATCTCCAAGTCGAGCTGGGTAAATTCCGGCTGGCGGTCCGCGCGCAAATCTTCATCACGGAAGCAGCGAGCAATCTGATAATATTTTTCCATACCGGCGACCATCAACAGCTGTTTAAAGATCTGCGGCGATTGGGGTAGACCATAAAATGTTCCCTGATTCACACGGCTTGGAACAAGATAGTCTCTGGCCCCTTCTGGTGTCGACTTAGCCAGAATCGGCGTTTCAATTTCCAGGAACCCCTCAATGTCCAGAAAATCACGCATGATTTTCATGACCTTGTGTCTGATCTTAAAGATGTTCTGCATTTCGGTTCGGCGGAGGTCAAGATAGCGGTGTTTCAGCCTGACACTTTCATCGACATCCACATTGTCCTGGATGTAGAAAGGCGGAGTTTTCGCTTTATTGAGTATTTCGAGGTTTTCGATCACAACTTCAATTTCTCCGGTAACCATATTCGGATTTTCTGAACCTTCAGGTCTCACCCGAACGAGACCTTCGGCCTTTATCACATACTCCGAGCGGAGCTTTTCAGCCTGATTAAAAGCGTTTGCAGGCATATCCGGGTTGAAGACAATCTGGACAATGCCAGACCTGTCGCGCAAATCAACAAAAATGACGCCTCCATGGTCCCTTCTGGTTTGAACCCAACCCAACAACTTTACTTTTTCGCCTGCGTTTTTCCTGTTCAGCGTACCCGCTCCGATTCTTTCTGCTAACATTGATATCCTCCTACATTTCACATTTCGTATGCTTCAACAAAAAAGCTTTGATTTGATCCATCGGGATTTCCTGTTGATCTCCCAGCCGCATATCGCGGACAATCACCATTTTTCGGGACAGCTCATCGTCACCCAGTATTAATACATAGCGGGCCTGTTCCCGGTCTGCATATTTAAGCTGACCTTTAAGTCCTTTTCCCAGAAGGTCCATAACTGCCGGCAGCCCAGCCTGCCGCAGATCACCTAAAAGCCTGAACCCTTCCTGTCTGGCCGCCTCACCCAGAGCTGCAATCACGACCGGCGCTTCAACCTCAGGCATCATTTCAACATTCTGCTTTTCCATGACACTCAGGATACGTTCCAGTCCCATGGCAAAACCAATTCCCGGTGTGGCCGGCCCGCCGATTTCCTGGACAAGACCGTCATAACGCCCGCCACCGCAAATCGCATTCTGGGCGCCGATACCTTCAGCCGTGACTTCAAAGGCTGTTTTTTGATAATAATCCAGCCCGCGAACCATTCTGGGATTAATCCGGTACGCAACCCCAGCGATTTTTAAATATTCCTGAATCTTCGCGAAATGGTCCGCACAGTCTACGCAGAGTGTATCCAGGGTCGTCGGCGCATTCTCCGTCAGCTTTTGACAGGAACTGTTCTTACAGTCTAAAATTCGCATTGGATTTTTGATAAAGCGGTTCTGGCAATCCGGACAAAGATCATCTTTGCGTTCCTGCAGGAATTCCTGCAGCCTAATCCTGTGCTCAGCCCGGCACGTCGGACAACCCACGGAATTGATCTCAACAACGAGTCCCTTAAGGCCGATCCTGCCAAAAAAATCCCAGATCAGACAGATGATTTCAGCATCGACAAGTGGATCCTCTCCACCGAGCACCTCTGCTCCGAACTGGTGGAATTGCCGGAAGCGTCCGGCCTGGGACTTCTCATAGCGGAACATCGGGCCGAGGTAATACATTTTGACTGGCTGCTGCAGCGCATAAAGCTTGTTCTCGGTATACGCCCTGCAGACGGAAGCCGTCCCTTCCGGACGCAGTGTGATGGATCTCTGCCCTTTATCCATAAAGGTATACATTTCTTTATTGACAATATCCGTTGTCTCTCCGACGCCGCGCTGAAAAAGTTCGGTCGCCTCAAAGACCGGTGTTCTGATTTCTTTATATCCATACTCGGAACAAATCTTCCGGATTTGTTCTTCGAGAAACTGCCACTTTTCTATGGTACCCGGAATGATATCCTGTGTACCTTTCGGCCGTTGAATCGACATGATCATTTCCTCCTGCACAACGGTAGATCACCAGATCATCCGGCGTGTCCAATCTAAAAAATAAGCTTATCTATTATAACACAATTATCCTTCAGTCTCATCAGGATTCCTGTATTTTTTCATAAAACAGGCAAAAAATCTGTCAATGATTGCTTTATTTTTTGGTGGACCTGCATCAGTTGGTCCTCATAACACTGCAGGTCCAGCGGATGATACATATTCTCGTGGCCGGAACCCCTCTTCCGTATTTTGCTGACGCTGCCTGCACCAAGACCAATGATGTTTTGCTGCTCTTCAATCATCGCAATATTATAGCGGCATTCTTTACCCCGAAGGGCATAGCCAATATTCTCAAGGTTACCGGCAATATACTTTTGTCGGTACAGATAATACGGAATATATCCGTGCTTTTGAATCCTGCGGTGGACTTCGCGCTGAATATCCTGCCAATCTTTAGAATCTTCGCGGTTTGAAGCCGAATGGTTCTCCCAGGCTGCAGAACCTCGTTTCAGCGCCAGGGCATGGACGGTAATGTTATCCGGTTGCAAAGCCAGTACTTTTTCCACACTGTCCAGGACTTCCTCGGATCCTTCACCCGGCAGTCCAAGGATCAAATCCATATTGATCACCCAGTCGGAAACTTCTCTGGCTAGAAGAAAACACTCCCGGATATCGGCGGCCGTATGCCTGCGTCCAATCACGGGCAGCGTTGCCTCCTGCATGGTCTGAGGGTTAACGCTTATTCGGCTCACCCCAAAATTCTTCATGACTGTCAGTTTAGTATGGTCAATCGTATCCGGTCTACCGGCCTCAACAGAATATTCACACCGCTCAGCCTGTGGAATCTCGTCACGGATGGTTTCCAGCAGCATTTGCAGGTCGGCGGCGCTTAGTACCGTCGGTGTCCCACCACCGATATAAAGGCTATCGGCCTTCATACCCAGCCCCTGCATCATTTTCCCGGTTAGTTTGACTTCCTTCTTCAGAGCTTTCAGATAGCGGCAAAGCTGTCCGCTCTGCTTCCCAGCCAGGGAATTGGACGGAAATGAGCAGTAGAAACAGCGGGACGGACAAAAGGGTATCGCAAGATAAACGCCGGCAAAATGCTCGGCTTCTTTCATCGTTTGACGGAAAGGCTGCTGAACCTGTTCGATCTGGTGAAGCAGGCTCACCTTTTCCTGGTCAACAAGGTAAAGTTCTCGCAGGACTTTATTCTTTTGTTCTTCGTCATATCCGAGATCGGTCATCTTACCAATGATTTTTCCGGGCCGTATACCGGTCAGGATTCCCCAGGGAAGCGTGCTCCCGGTATATTCGGATAAAAACAGACATAAACCTCTTTTTAAAATGATCTGAGGCAGCGGTTCTTTTCCGGGAAGCTGCAGTCCGTTGAAATCATTCGCTGATCCCGAATGTACTGTCCTCGTATACTTTTCTCCAGTCGTTCTGTCTGTCAGGCAGATTTCAAAAGCCTTTCCCAGGGAAGTATCGCTGGAATCTATAACGATGCAAAAAGCTTCAGCATCAGACCGTTTATGATCAACGGCAGACTGTATAATTCCAGCATCAGATCGAACGGCTGCTGATTGCATGTCATTCGGCAGTACGTCGGACAATAACTCGCCTGCCATATAGTTTTTGCCTGTTCTAAGCTTTTTACCTGGAAAAAAAGCTGCTATGATTTGTGAGCAGCTGGTTAACATTTTAGGATCAATTGTGGAACTGTAAATGAGAATACTTTCCTCCATCAGGCCAGGTCTCCGCTAATATATGGATTTCTAGCCCTTTCCCGGCCAATGGATGTAAAGGATTCATGTCCGGGATAAACCAGGATTTGATCGTCCAAAACCATTAGCTTATCATTGATACTGTTAAGAAGTTTATGAAAGTCCCCCCCGGGAAGATCCGCTCTGCCGATTGAACAGTCAAAGAGCGTGTCCCCGCTGAATAGCACACCATCCGACAGCAGACAGATGCCGCCCGGTGTATGCCCCGGCGTATGGATAACTTTCATTTGGACTTTACCAATAAAGAATTCCTGATCGTCTTCCAACAGTATTTCAGCTGGAGACATCACGTAGTCCCTGCTGAACATTCTGGAAAGGTTTTTCTGGGGATCCGTCAACATCCCTGCATCCTCCCTGTGGATGGCGACGTCAGCATGCAGGGTTTTCCTCAATTCTTCAGCTGCCCCGATATGGTCATAATGTCCGTGCGTCAAGATGATCCGCTCGACCTTCAGGTTATGCCTTTTCAGCAAATCCTTGATTATCATACTTCCCGATCCTGGGTCGATGATTACAGCCTTTTTAGTCTGGTCGCAAGCCAGTACGTAGCAGTTCACACCCAAGACAGGCGTCACAATTCTTTCAATCACGTGATATCGCCACCTCTATATAATATATACTTCCATCAATATACTGACTAACCCGAGCAAAGCTAATTTGATACCGTGTTTACGAATCAATCAGCTAGTTTAAAACTGTTTCTTGCTGTCCAGCAACAGCGTAACTGGTCCGTTGTTAACCAGTTCGACGTCCATGTCGGCCTGAAAAAGGCCCGTTTCAACCTTAATTCCAGTTTTTTGAAGATATTCTGTCAGGCTTTCAAACATTGCTTTGGCTGTTTCCGGAGGAGCTGCCTCAGAAAAGCTAGGCCTCCTGCCCTTCCGGCAGTCACCTAACAAAGTAAACTGGGACACGAGCAGTAGTTCTCCGCCGATATCGGCTACCGACAGATTCATTTTGGCCTGATCGTCTTCAAATACTCTTAAATTTAGTATTTTATCAGCAAGCCACTTGACATCATCCGTGTCGTCTTCCTGTCCGATCCCGATTAAAACCATGAGTCCTGCCCCAATCTGGCCTACAGTCTGATTCTCAACCCGTACAGCTGCGCTTTTAACCCTCTGAACAACACCCCGCATCAAGTGTTTCCTCCGCCCTGAATTCTCTCGACTACGGTAATATCTTTGACTTTACGGAACTTGTTAAGAACATAATTTAAATGGTCGAGGCTTTTCACTTCGATTCTCAGACGGATATGCGAGACGCGGTCTTTGCCTACCCGGGCACTCATTCCGAGCATGTGGGTCCGTGTTTCGGTGATTACGTTCATAATGTCGCTGACCAAACCCACGCGGTCCAGACCGATAGCCTCGATATCTACAGGATAAATTGACTCGACAGCGGCTTCCCATTCAACCTCAACGATCCGCTCCTGCTCTTCTGCCGTAAGTCCGATGAGCTCTGAGCAGTCTGCCCTGTGAATTGATACACCGCGGCCTCTCGTTATATAGCCGATGATCGGATCTCCGGGAAGCGGGTTGCAGCACCGGGAAAACCGGATCAGGATATTGTTTACCCCTTTGACCGATACTCCCTGAGAATGCTTCACCGGGTGCTTGTGTTCTGTCTGAATCGGAAAAAGCGGTGTTTTCAACTCTTCTTTCAGAATTTCTTCCTTTAAACGACCCAGGGCTTTTTTAAAAGTAATCGCGCCATCACCCATTGCTGCATATAAATCATCAATGTTGTTGAAGCTGAAGCTCTTGGCTAATTTGATCATGTTTTCTAATTTTAAGGCTATTGACGGTTCAAGACCAAGTTTCCTAGCTTCACGCTCGAGGCCTTCACGTCCTCTGATAATATTCTCTTCTCTTTTTTCTTTCTTAAACCATTGACGGATCCTGTTTTTAGCCTGAGAGGTCTTTACGAGACAGACCCAGTCCCTGCTTGGGCCGGTGGGCGTCCTGGTTGTCAGAATCTCGACAATATCCCCGTTTTTCAATTTGGTGTCAAGTGGAACAATCCTTCCGTTGATTTTGGCACCGATACAGCTATGGCCGACATCCGTATGAACCCGGTACGCAAAATCGATCGGACAGGAATCGGCCGGCAATTCAACGACATCACCTTTAGGCGTAAACACAAATACAGTATCCGCAAACAAGTCTATTTTCAGCGATTCCATAAATTCGCCGGCATCGTCCTTGGAGTCATGCTGTACTTCCAGGAGCTGGCGGATCCAGGATAGTTTCTGTTCAAAATTACTCTCAATTTTTTTGCCTTCTTTGTATTTCCAGTGGGCAGCAATCCCGTATTCAGCCGTCCGGTGCATCTCCCAGGTTCGGATCTGGATTTCAAACGGGTCCCCGTGGTTTCCGATTAATGTGGTATGCAGGGACTGGTACATATTCGGTTTCGGCATCGCAATATAATCTTTAAACCTTCCGGGAATAGGCTTCCATAGGGTGTGAATAACCCCCAGTGCTCCGTAACAGTCATTGACGGTTTTGACAATGACCCGGACTGCCGTCAAATCAAATATTTCACTCAGATCTTTGTTCTGATCGAGCATCTTTTTATAGATACTAAAGAAATGCTTCGGACGGCCGGCAATATCGGCTTCAATTCCGACTTCATCGAGCCTGACTTTAAGCTGTTCGATCACCTCATCGATCTGTTCCTGTCTTTCTTTTCTCTTTAAAGAAATACCTTCAACTAAATCGTAATATTCCTGCGAATGCAAATAGCGAAAAGCGAGATCTTCCAGCTCCCACTTGATCCGGAATATCCCGAGCCTATTGGCTAAGGGCGCGTAGATCTCGATCGTCTCCTGCGCAATTTCCTTTTGTTTAGATTCAGACTGATATTTCAGGGTCCGCATATTGTGCAGGCGGTCGGCCAGCTTGATTAAAATAACCCGAATATCCTTGGCCATCGCCAGAAACATTTTCCTTAAGTTCTCAACCTGGACTTCAACCTTGCTCTTGTACGAAATTTTGCCGAGCTTGGTTACCCCATCGACGAGCCCCGCAACTTCATCGCCAAAATTCTTACGGATATCTTCAAGTGTCCTGTTCGTATCTTCAGCAACATCATGCAGCAGCGCAGCAATGATCGTCGAATCGTCCATCTCCAATTCCGCAAGAATCGAAGCGACTTCCAGCGGATGATAGATATACTTTTCGCCGGAATTGCGGAGTTGGCCGCGATGGGCAAGTTCCGCATATTCATAGGCCTCTTCAATTTTCTCCAGGTTGTATTGCGCATTATTGGAAATCAATGTTTCCTTCAGTTGTTGAAAATTCATTAAGCCACCTCTGGGTTCCTATTCGCTCCAGACTCTGAAACGCAAAGAAGTCTGCAAGTAGGTTTTCTCGATATTGTTTAATTTAAATAAATACGGGCCTGTTCCGCCATACCAGCTGATGATGCCAAGTTCCTCGAATATTTTCATGATGCTGAGCTGCATTCCAGGTTTTTCCGCAGACGGTCCCCACCAAATAAAACCGCGTTCATCCGTTATGTGCTTAAGGTTTCGATAGAAATCCGCCAGCATCTTTCTGGAAAGACGCGGTGCCGAAGTCTTTTCTTTGAAGGCGGCAGTCTCGAAATCCGACAGGCTCCCGCTAATGGCTGGCTCCGGTTCG
Source organism: Dehalobacter sp. 12DCB1 (assembly GCF_004343605.1). Taxonomy (GTDB): domain Bacteria; phylum Bacillota; class Desulfitobacteriia; order Desulfitobacteriales; family Syntrophobotulaceae; genus Dehalobacter. The sequence continues at coordinate 58,331 of NZ_POSF01000020.1, read as the reverse complement.
GAATATCCCTCAGCCGTACAGGCGATTTCCTGCTCGGCTCCGACACCGGAAGGACGAAAATCCTTGACGACGGCCTGGATGGTTTCGACATTACCGTAGCTGTTCAGCTCAAGATTATAAATAATATCGATCATATCGATGTTTTTGACCAGATCAAATTCTTGTCCCTTTTTAAACGCCATAGCTTCCCGTTTAAGCTTTGCTGCTGCGAGCGTCATTTTCAAATGTTCCCGGCCTTTACCGACAACAGAAACGTTTTGGACGGCAAGGCCATCCGTTCTTAAGACAGGTGCTGGATTTCCTGCCCCAAACGGAGCCATCTGTTCCAGCTCTTCCAATAACTGAGCATTCAGTTCATCCCACGATATCATAGAATCGATCTGAAAACGTTCCTTAAAGATGATCCCAAGTTCAAGAAAACTATTATTAAGTCCTTCCCGGAGCTGCGGGATCTGGTCTACAGGAAGCGTAAATCCGGCCGCTTGTTTATGACCGCCAAATTTGCTTAAAGTATTCGCCTGTTTTTTTAATTCGTCGAGAACATGATAGTCCGAGATTCCTCTGGCTGAGCCTTTCCCAGTATCCCCTTCCTCGGCAATAAGGAAGACCGGCCGCTTGTAGCGCTCCACGAGTCGCGAAGCGACAATGCCAATCACCCCGTGATGCCAGTTCGGTGAGGACAAGACAATGACATTGGGTATTGGGCCTTCAGCTAATATACGTTCAGCATCACAAAGCAGCTCCTTTTCAGTAAGCTGTCTCTGATTATTTTCCTTGCTAAGTTCCCTGGCCATCTCCAACGCATCATCATAGGTCTCTTCAAGCAGTAAGTTCAGTGCCAGCCTCGCCGTATCCATCCTCCCGGCGGCATTGATTCTCGGAGCAACAATAAACGAAATCTGACCTGCCTTAAGCTTCTTGCCAAGAAGGCCGCATTCCTCCAGCAGCGCCCTGATCCCGGAGTGCCTGGTATTTTCCATCACAGTCAGCCCATTTTTGACGAGGATTCTGTTTTCCCCGACGAGTGGGACAATATCCGCAATCGTTCCAAGCGCGACCAAATCAAGATAATCGTTCTCCGCCCCAAATGCCGCCTCAGAATAACCTAAACGGGCGTATAGGGCTTGCAGGAGTTTAAAGGCTACCCCGACACCAGCCAAATGCGGAAACGGATAACCTGAATCTGCTATTTTGGAATTTAATATTCCAACTGCGCAAGGCAGTTCGTCCTGCGGTTCATGGTGGTCCGTAACAATGATGTCGATACCGCAGGTTTTAGCAAAGGCTACCTCCTGGACAGCCGAGATTCCGCAGTCAACAGTGATAATCAGCGAGATATTGTTGTGGCTTGCTTTTTCGATCGTTTCCGAATGCAGGCCGTAACCTTCTTCCCGGCTCGGGATATGGACAACGACCTGATACCCAAGACTGGTCAGTCCCTTATACAGTAAGGCTGTTCCGGTTACACCATCGGCATCGTAATCCCCGTAGATCAAAATCTTTTCCTGATCCGCCCTGGCCTCGGCAAGCCTTTGCATGATGACCTCCATATCTTTAAACAAGAACGGAGAATGCAGGTCCAGAAGCGATGGCTTCAAAAATTCCAAAACACTGTCTCTCGAAGAATAACCGCGATTATGAAGAATACTCAAGGTACTGCGGGAGAGTCCCGCTTTTTTCAAAAATGCTTCACCCAAATACGTTTTGTGTGATAAAATCCACAAGTTGTTTTCCATTAATCAGTCCCTATTTCTGATTTTCAGAAGCGCCGACAGTATTTTCTTTGGCAACAGTCTGATTATCTTTGTTCTGACTATCCCTCTGCGGTATATCGATCGGATCAGCATCCGAAACTGCAGTTCTTTTGCTGGTAAATTTTTTATTGACTTTCGTTTCTTTCCTGGACTTTAATTCCCGGCGGAGTGCAAGGCAGAACATTAGCAGGGCACCTGCGAAGACCGAACAGAAAATAACGAGAACCAGCGGCAAATCTGCTGTCCAGAATAAGAAATGGATTGGAACAACTGCTGCATTTTGAACCGCAAAAATCACCACAATGAGCGCAATAATAATTGAAACTAACAAAATGACCATACTTTTCCCTCCTTTGTATCATTAATTCGTATCATTAATATAGTATATTTCCTATAATAAGCCAACCTGTGCAAAAAATAAACTTAAAAATTGCTTGAAACACAATCGCTCTGGAAATACTCCGATAGTTGAAAACGAGCGGGATGCCTATAATAGCAATCCAAATCAAAATTACCGGTATAAACGGCAGCAGCATTCCAAACAGGAACAGCGAAGAAACACTTCCGCCAACTACTTTCAGGACGCGAAAATTGTGTGTTTTCTGATTCAGCAGATAAGTCACAATGAGTCCAAAACACATATAGGCAAGAATGATAATTTCCCAGAACAGAATACTGCCCTGTTCATTCACCGCAAAATTGACTGCAGATATAATTAGGCCCGCAATGACGAGACCGGAGTAGTTACCAAGAAGCGTTATACCCGCCGCACAAACCAGGATTAATTCCAAGCCCAGCAGATTCCAAAACAACAATCCGTCACCCTGCTTATCATTAATATTTAATCCTGTATAGTATTGCCCCGTTCGCACTGGAATAATTATACTTTGCGGCCAAATTTTATAGATCGTTGCTAAAAGAAAATAGTCCCTGCCAATCATCTTTGGCACGAACTACATTAGTAATAATACAATGTTCTTAAATTATATATTGTACAGCCTTAATTCTCTTTCAGATACAGCTGGTCGAGGTTAAGCCAATAATTGATCCTATCTTCGCGGGGGTCCATGCTAATATCAATATTGCTGAAGACCAGCAGTACGCTCACTTCCGGTGTTTCCAGCTTCACGCACATATCACCCAAAGCTGCCTGATAGGTTTCGGCCTTACCCGGCGGGAACTTCGCAGAAATCTGGTCGATATAACCGTTCATATCCTGTTCAAGAATCACACGGCCATCTTGAAGAATCTTCAAAGACGGGATATTGTTATTGGCAGGGTACGTCCAATAGATGCTATAGGTGCCTTTGTCACCGTCAATCGTGATATATTCCTTCCCATTTGCATTTTCCATCTGTTTTACATATTCCATCTGCATATTTAAGGCCCAGCGATAACCGCTGATGTCAACAGGCTCAGGCGGCAACATCAGGGATGTAGCGATATACTTGTCTTTTCCCGGCATATCCTCAGGTTCCGGCCAGGTTTTATCAAAACCTAGTTTGTCTTTGAAGACATCGCTCTGGGCAAGACGCTTATCGAACCAGGACGGCAGCTTCGCATCACTGGCATTGGCGAGATAGTCGACTGCATCGGTAATGGATTCGCGTACAGCACGTTCCGGTTGGACAGCTGAGGGAGTCAGCTGGTTATCCTGCAGTATTCCCTGGTTGACCAATATCTTTTCCAGTCGGTTTACCTGCGCAGTGACCGGCAGTGCCTGATAGCCAACGACTGGCAATACGGAGAATACCGCAAGTACACAAGTCAGGACAGCGATTACAGCATGTGATCTTGCCTTTCGTATCATCAGCAGGACAGCCGCTGCTAAGGCCACAATCCAGATCAGTATGAAGGAATATTCAATCGTTTTAAGTCCTGACTTGCCCAGCTGGATTACGACTGCCCAGGCTTCGAAGGCCAGAATTACCAGGGCGGCAACCGGATAAATTCGGCGATAAAATTTTGCCAGTGCAGATTCGTAATTCGTGACCATCATATGGAGCCAAATCCCGCCGATGGTATAGGCTGAGGCAATGCCGGAAAGCTGTACGAAAGACGATGTACCTATGCCGCTCATCATCGTTTTGCCCGCCCAAAGAAGCAGAACTGCGGTCAACGCCAGGATAATCGGAATCATGATGCTGCCAAACAGGATTTCAATAAACCGCGGCTGTTTCTGGGCAACTTCACGGTGTTCGTCAACTTCTCCTTTGCGGAAATCGGGAAAATAGCCCACAAAGATTGTAAAGACTAAAAAGCCGGTCAGGGTCCCAATAACCATATAAACCTTGCTGCTCATGCCGTGATACAGCAAGGCCTGGACAGCACCTGCAACCCCAGAAACCCCGCCCATAATCACTGCTCCGTAAATGATAGCAATAAAGAAGGCCTTTTGCGTCATTAATAAGGACCTGGAGAAATCAGATTGGTCTTTGGGATATCCGGCCAGGATGATAAAGACCAGAAAACTGACCAGCATCGCCATACTCACACGGGCGCCAGCCAAAGTTGTAACTATAGCATAGCGAGATTCATCCGGGATCGTTCCTCCAAACAGGTAAAGTGCCAGGAAGGTTACAGCTGCGGCCACGACACCAAGCAGATTGGCACCCAAGAAAGCTTTTTTCTGATTAATCCGGCTTTGGGCAGCAGTAATTGCGGTCAGACTGAATACCGCACCCATTGCAAAAGCCCAATGCAGACAGTTGAACAGAAAGTTATAAGGTTCTTGTTGCGGCCAGTCAAGCTGAATCCTAATCATCGTTACGACGGCAAAACCGAAAGCACAGGCAATTGCAGCTGGAAAAGTTTGAAAGGCCTTCGCTGACCCACGAATAACCTGGACAATCGACCGGGTAAAAGCATTCATCCGTATACCTCCTTGCTGGAAAGTTCTATTCCAAAGTAACGAATCAATTTTGACTTAGTCTTAATAAATTTTCGACATTCATACGCTTATCCCTTCATCACTGGGGCCTTATTTATTACGAATATAACAGGAACTGCGGGGCATCCGGGACCCACAGTTACACTCAAATATTATGTTAGACATCTTTGGCAGCCTTGGGTCCCCGGCAGATCGCTATCTTGCCGGTTCTGACAATTTCAATGATTCCGTAGTCATCCAGCAGTTCGCAAATCGCATCAATTTTGACATCTTCACCGGTCAGCTCGATGATCATGGTCTCTTTATTGACATCGACAATATGGGCCCGGAAAATTTCGGCGAGGTTTATAATTTCTGCCCTGTTTTCCGGTGAAGCCTTCACCTTGATTAAGGCCAGGTCTCTGTGTACCCTGTCCTTTCCTGTAAGATCAATGATTTTGATTACATCAATTAGCTTGGAGAGCTGATTAACAACCTGTTCCAATTCATATTCATCATCAGCATCAACCTCAATGGTGATTCTGGACATGTCGGCTTCCTCGGTATAGCCGGCGTTAATGCTTTCGATATTAAAATTCCTCCGACTGATCAACCCGGAAACATGGGTCAAAACACCCGGTTTATTTTCCACCAATACGACTAAGGTATGTTTCATTTTCAGCCCCCCAATATCATTTGGTTTAAACCGGCCCCGGTCGGAACCATCGGCAAAACATCCTCTTCTTCAGGAATACGGATATCTACCAGGAACGGGCCTTCCGAGAAGATTGCTTTTTTCAGTACAGCTTCAATTTCTTCTTTCTTATCAAGACGGACGGCAGGAACGCCCATCGCCTTGGCGATCTGGACGAAATCTGCTTTCGTTCTCATACAGGAATGTGCATAATGGCTGTTGTAGAATTCCCGCTGCCATTGGGCAACCATTCCCAAAGACCGGTTATTTAAGATCATGACTTTGACAGACAAATTTAAGTCAGCAATCGTCATCAGCTCCTGGCAATTCATCATGAAGCCTCCGTCGCCGCATATGCAAATGACCTTCTTATTTGGCTTCCCGACCTGGGCTCCCATGGAAGCCGGAAGGCCGTAACCCATCGTTCCAAGTCCTCCGGAAGTCAACAGTGACCTTGGGTGTTTAAAACCGTAGAACTGGGCGGTCCACATTTGATTTTGGCCTACGTCCGTAACAATAACAGCGTTACCTTCTGTGATTTCACAGATCTTTTCAATGACAGGCTGTGGCAATATTTCATCCGTATCTTTTTTATACATGAGCGGCTTTTCTTTTTTCCAGCCAGACAGCTTTTCTAGCCACGGCTTAAACTGATCTTGCCATTCTTGAGCAGGTTTTTCCTGCAGTTTTTGATAGAACTTCTCGAGTGTCCAACGCAGATCGCCAATCACCCGGATATTTGCCCGGACATTTTTATTGATTTCAGCCGGATCAATATCAAAATGCACAATTTTAGCGTTAGAAGCAAACTGATCTAACCGTCCTGTGACCCGGTCATCGAAACGCACGCCGATTCCAATCAGCAGGTCCGTCTCGGTGGTGGACATATTTCCGGCATATGTGCCGTGCATCCCGATCATGCCAAAAAAGCGAGGATCATTGCTCAAGATACAGCCCAGCCCCATCAGGCTCGAGACTGTTGGTACCCCGGTATAGGCTACTATTTTTCGCATGATCTCAGAAGTATCCGACAGATTCAGGCCGCCCCCAACAAAAAACAAAGGCTTTTGGGCAAATTTAAGCTCGTCAAATACGGCATCCATCGTCCGGCTATCTCCCTCGGAGATCGGGGTATAACCTCTTAAATTAACCTCTGCGGGATACGCAAAATCTATTTCTTCAGCAAAGATATTTTTCGGAATATCAATTAAAACAGGACCCGGACGGCCCGTACGTGCAATATGAAAAGCTTCTTTCACGGTCTTCGGCAAATCCCTGACATCCCTAACCAGGTAATTATGTTTGGTAATCGGGGTTGTAATCCCGCGTATATCCGCTTCTTGAAAGGAATCCCGCCCTAAAAAAGGTACGGCAACCTGACCGGTAATCAGCACCAGCGGAACAGAATCCATATAGGCTGTGGCAATTCCAGTGATAAGATTCGTGGCCCCAGGGCCGGAAGTCGCCATACACACGCCGACCTTGCCTGTTGCCCTGGCGTAACCGTCGGCAGCATGGATTGCGCCCTGTTCATGTCTTGGCAGAACATGAGGAAATTCGGACATATACAGCGCATCATACAAAGTTAAGACCGATCCGCCGGGATAGCCAAAAACGACTTGTACATCTTCCTTTTTAAGACATTCGATGATTGCTTGTGCTCCGGTCATTTTCATTCTGCTATCTCTCCTCTCTCTTGTCTGTATTATAGTACAGAACGCAAATAAATGCACGAACTATATCAGTTCAGTCTATTCATTGTTCATGTTGTTTATTAACTTACTTGTTGTTTATTAACTTAAATGAAAGACGCACACTGTCTCCAATTAGAATTCTACTGTAAGATTGGTTTTTGCCAAATAGATTTTGCCGGCATAATACTGGGAAGCTTCATCTGCCAACTTTGCTGTTTCACCAATATGCGGGAAATGGGTCAGAAGAAGTGCTTTTGCGTCGATACGTCTGGCCAGGGCCGCAGCTTCGGTAGAGGTCAGATGCCCCTGGAATAAGCCGGTTTCATGGGCATATAGGCTTGATTCAGTAATCAATAGATCTGCTCCGCCTTCAAACTGGCTTAAATCAGATGCAGGCCCAAGATCACCGGTATAGATCAGGACTTTACCGGCATATTCAAGCTTCATTGCCAGGTTATAGGCATCATGGACGGTTGGAGCAAAGGAAACTTTCAAACCGTCAAGATCGAGAACCGTATCCGACTTTATTTCGATACCGCTGCTATATTCACCAAAGGTCAATTCCTTAAAGCATCCCGGCTGATTACTCGCATAAACAGGAAGCGGCTGTGTTCTTTTCTTAAACGCAAACGCAAATTTGCTCGCATATAGAAGGCATCCGAGATCTGCCGTATGGTCATGGTGAAAATGGGAAATAAAAACCGCGTCGATCTGCTCGTGGGAAACATGCTTCCATAAATTTGCCAATACCCCGCTGCCGCAGTCCAACAGGACTGTATGCCTGCCTGTCTGTAAAAGATACCCGGATGTTGCCTCTCCTGCTTCGGGATATGCTCCCCAGCAGCCTAGAACTGTTAGCTTCATTAATTCTCGCCCTTTCTAAGTGTCATATATTACTTGGGCTGGTCTCCATAATGTATAGCCGCTTTCGGCAAGTTGCACCCTCCGTGGCGCAAATAGCCGCGCTGCGCAATCCATGCTCCGCTTACGCTGTCTATACATTATGGAGACTAGTATTATGTAATTATGTATGAATTATATCAGCAATAACGCTTCTCTTTGCTGTCCTTGGCACTGCTCCGGCAGCATTAACTTCTCCATGAATGTCAAAAAGGACCCCGGAAAATCCGGGATCCTTGAATGATAGCATGAATTTAGCTTTCAGCCGGATTATCTTTTTTATTGTCTTCGCTGGTTCTCTTTTTAATCTCAACGACAAGCTGGCTGGCAATGCAAATGGATGAATAGGCCCCGAAAAATACGCCGATAATCATTGCCAGGGAGAAGGTTCTGGTCGATTCTCCGCCCAGGAAGAATATTGCGAGCAGAGCAATCAGCACGGTGCAGACAGTCTTTACGGAACGGCCCATCGTCTGCCAGACAGATTTGTCCACCATATCCTCGAAGCTGTCTTTCTTTTTCATGCGTCTTTCATTCTCTCTGATACGGTCATAGATGACGACGGTATCATTAATCGAATAACCAAAGATGGTGAGAATTGCCGCGATGAACGCTGCATCAATTTCCCACTGGAATATTGAGAACAAGCCCAAAGTAATAAGTATATCATGCAGAAGCGCAATGACGCTCGAAGCAGCATACACAAAACGGAAACGGAACGAAACATAAATCAGAATCAAAACAGACGCAACCGCCAGCGACTTCATCGCTCCCGATTTCAGTTCGTTGCCGATAGCAGGCTGAACAAGCTGTTCTTCAACATTTTTTATATCGAACGTTCCAGCCTGTTTCTGAATTGCCGCCAGAAGCTCGTCCCTCTTGGTCTGATCCAAAGCTTCCGTTCTGACGATAGCCGAAATGTCACCATTTGTCAGCTGTACGCTACCGGTCAGCCCAACAGAATCCACGGCCTGGTTGATATCCGCCTGGGTTACTTTTTCGTTAAACTGAATATTGAACATCGAACCGCCTTTATAGTCGATGCTGAGATTCAGTCCCTGCGTACAAAGCGAAGTAATACCAGGAATCAGAAGAATCAAAGATAAGACAAACCAGATATAGCGTTTTTTTACAATATTAAAATACAGTCTATGTTCATGTTTGACATCATCGTAACTGGCTTCGCTGGCGGCAGGGGTAACGACCGGGGCCGCATTTTTAGGTGTTTTTTTGTCTTTATACTTGTCAGCCACTTATTTTACCTCCTTTACGCCAAACAGCCATTTGCTCATCCGCGGGTTGATTCCAACAATCCAGCGCATAATCCAGCGGGTAAACGTAATAGCCGTAAACAGGCTCGCAACGATACCGACAATCAGCGTAATTGCAAAACCTTTGATCGAAGCAGAACCGAGCAGGAATAATGCCAGAGCAGCAAAAATGGTCGTAATATTAGAGTCAAACACCGTAATGAAGGCCCGGCTGAATCCGGCATCCACGGCAGCCCGCAGCGATTTGCCAAGCTTTAGTTCTTCCTTGATTCTTTCGTAGACAATAATATTCAAATCGACGGCCATTCCAATGGATAAGACAAACCCTGCAATGCCTGGCAAGGTAAGAACCGTCCCAATCCCGTATAAAACCCAGAGTACAATCACTGAAAAGACCACAAGAGAAAAATCAGCGACCAGCCCTGGTAAACGATAGAGCAGCAGCATGAATAAGAAAATAAAGATCAGTGCAATGACGCACGCATTTAGGCTCTTATTCAGGGAATCAGCACCCAAAAGTGCGCCTACCTGGTTTTTTTCAACAATGCTCATACTGACTGGCAACGCACCGGAACGGAACATGACGGCATACTGAGCTGCTTCTTCCAGGGAGGAATAGCCTTGGATCTGGCCTTGTCCGTCTACAATCGGCACAGAAACTACCGGATCCTGGATCTTTCGCTCATCCAGATAGATACCAATTTTCTGATTAAGATATTTCGTTGTAATATCAGCAAACTTCGTGGTACCCTCAGAAGCAAATGATATTTGCACAACATAATCCGTGCCGCCGTTCGAGGTATCGACTGCTGCCTTAGCATCCTTCAATAGGGAACCGTCCATCAGGATATTTCCCTGGGGATCCCGGAAAGTCAGCTTAGCGGTTGTTTGCAGGACTTTAACAGCCTCATCGGGATCAGCGACTCCGGCCAGCTCAACAATAATTCTCTTTTTGTCATAGTTCGTCTGAATATAAGGTTCGGCTACTCCGAGCCCGTTGACACGTTCTTCAATGACAGCCCGCGCTTTATCCATATCGTCGTTGGTAATCTCTGCACCGTCTTTACCCATCTCCGCCTGTAAAACCAGATGAACGCCACCGCGTAAATCAAGTCCCAGCGGAATCCCGCTTTTAGAATCTGTCAGCGGCTGGATCGAAAAGAATACCACAACAGCAACTAGAATTACGGCTATTGCAAGTTTTAAAGTATTTCCCCGTTTCATCCTTTTTCCTCCTAATAGAATAAAGGGACTCTCCCATACAAGCATTATTATATCCTTTTTGCATTTGAGGTGTCAATTTCAAAGCAATAAGCAAGTGTTTCGGCACTTGCTTATATTTGGAATCAAATTTCCGTAAACGAAACTGTTTTTTAACGCAGCTTATTTATCGTCTTTAACCTTGGTATCGTTATCTTCATCGATTTCTTCGGTTTCTTCAGCCTCTTCTTCGGGTTCAGGCTTATTTTTCTTATGAGTCTTGACAGGCGTTTCTTTGCCGCCCTCGGCACTTTTGATCGCAGACTTAAGTATTTCAATTTCAACATTGCTGGCAATCTTGATGACAACCGTATCTTCTTTTATTTTGGTAATGGTACCTAATATTCCGCCAATCGTTATGACTTTAGCCTTGATTTTAATGGACTCCATCAGTCTCTGCCGCTCTTGTTTCTGCTTTCTGCTCGGCAAAACAAACATAAAGATAATCATAATAACAAATACTGCAAAATACATCATCGTTGTCGTACTTTGATCCATAAGTAAAGAATCCCCCTTAAATTGTAAATTACCTAAATATGCATACTATACCTGATTATATCATCTTTATTCCGTAAATTCAGCATGTATTTAGATTATTTTTCATAACCGTAGTCCGCAAAAAATTGTTTCCGGTATTCCGGAAGCCGATCTTCGGCAATCGCCTGACGGATTCCTTCCATTAAATGAGTCAGAAAGTGCAGGTTATGGATCGTCATCAGCCTGTGTCCGAAAATCTCATCCGCTTTGATCAGGTGCCGGATATACGCCCGGGAATAATTCCGACAGGTATAACAGCTGCAGGTCGAATCAATCGGCGTAAAATCGTCAGCATAGGTGGCATTACGGACCACAACCTTACCAAACCTCGTCATTGCTGTCCCATTTCGGGCAATACGCGTCGGCAGTACACAGTCAAACATATCAATGCCATGCATGACGCCCTCGATTAAGTCATCAGGTGAGCCCACACCCATCAGATATCTTGGTTTGGCTTCGGGTAGCAGCGGAACGGTATAATCCAGCACTTCGTACATCAGTTCTTTAGGTTCCCCGACACTCAAGCCCCCCAGTGCATACCCAGGCAGATCAAGTCCGGTAATTTCCTGAGCGCTTTGTTTGCGGAGATCCTCATACATTCCTCCCTGGACAATGCCAAAAAGGGCCTGACGATCGGTGGAAGTCAGCGTGTTTTTGCAGCGCTGCAGCCAGCGGAAGGTCCGTTCAGCGGATTTTTCCGTGTACTCCCGGGTTGCCGGGTAAGGCGTGCACTCATCAAAAGCCATCACAATATCCGAACCAAGAGCAATTTGAATTTCCGTCGCTTTCTCCGGACTTAAGAACTGTTTGGAGCCATCAAGATGAGAACGAAATTCCACGCCCTCTTCGGTGATTTTCCGTAAATCCCCGAGACTGAAAACCTGGAACCCTCCGCTGTCGGTCAAAATCGCGCCATCCCAGTTCATAAATCTATGCAGGCCGCCTGCGTGTTTAATCAGTTCGTGACCCGGACGCAAAAACAGATGATAGGTATTGCTTAAAATTATGTCGGCTCCGAGCATCTTCAGTTCTTCTGGGCTAACCGATTTTACGGTAGCCTGAGTTCCTACAGGCATAAACACAGGCGTCTCTATCATGCCATGAGGGGTATGAAGTCTTCCCAGACGGGCCTTGGTACGGGTGTCTTTCTTTAGTATTTCCAGTTTAACGGCCGCCAAAACATTTCTTCCTCTCTATTTGTTAAATTAACCCTGAAACATGGCATTCTCCATGTATTAACGAGAACTAGAATGCGTGTATTCTCCCCATGTTAAACTAAAAACATAGCGTCCCCGAAACTGAAAAAACGATATTCCTCACGGACTGCAGTCTGATACGCTTTCAGAATCAATTCCCGACCTGCAAATGCACTGACCAGCATCAGCAGTGTCGAGCGCGGAAAGTGGAAATTTGTGATTAAGGCATCGACAATTTTGAATTGATATCCGGGGTAGATAAAAATATCCGTCCAGCCTTCGGTCTCGGACAGCACATTCCTGGAAGCATCCTGACAAAGTCCTGCAGCGGATTCCAATGTCCGGACCACGGTTGTCCCAACCGCAATCACCCTGCGGCCTTCTTTTTTGGCCAGAGAGATTCTGGCGGCAGTCTCAGAATCAATGCTGAAATATTCCGTGTGCATTTGGTGTTCGGTGATTTCTTCCGTCTTTACCGGCCGAAACGTTCCCAGACCGACATGCAACAGGACTTCAAGAACCTCTACTCCGTTGTCCCTAATCCTGTGCAGCAGCTCTTCCGTAAAATGCAGGCCTGCCGTAGGCGCCGCAGCCGAACCATTTTCTTTGGCATAAACAGTCTGATACCGCTCTTTATCGTTTAATTTTGCTGTGATATACGGAGGTAAAGGCATCTCGCCGAGACTGTCCAGGACTTCCTCAAACAGGCCTGAATACGTAAAACGGATGATCCTGTTTCCATCGTCAAGAATTTCGATCAGTTCCCCGTACAAAAGTCCTCCCCCGAAAATAACGTTTTGACCCGGTTTTAGCCTTTTGCCGGGTCTAACCAGGACTTCCCAGCGATCCCTGTCTATTCTCTTTAGCAGGAGCACCTCAATTTTTGCTCCGGTACCTTCTTTTTCCCCAATTAATCTGGCCGGAATCACCCTAGTCTTGTTCAAGACAAGCACGTCTCCCGCATTAAAGAATTGCACAATATCCTGGAATAAGTAATGAAATATTTCACCTTTGGCTTTATCCACCAGCATCAGCCTTGATGAATCCCGCGGTTCTGCCGGTGTTTGAGCAATCAGTCTTTCCGGCAAGTCGTATTCAAAATCCTCCAACCTCATTCTCTGCTACTCCATTTTCACCAAATCAATATTTTTATAGTAATAGTTTAGGATATCCTGATAAGAATAGCCTTGCATTGCCATATCATAGGCACCCCATTGGGACATCCCGACGCCGTGCCCCCAGCCCCTGCCATTGAAAACAAATACACCGTATATTCCAGGTTTTTCTGCTATACCGTCATTGGAGCTTTTGATCCTGGAGAGCAGTGGACCAGTGCCTTTTTCCGCGGAGGTCCCTGCCGAAGGATTCCCAGTCAAACAAATCTCCGGGGTATTTTTCTGAAGTACAGGCATGATATATTCTACCTTAAATAGTCTTCCAAGGAAAGAATCACTTGATAGAGATCCTTCAGGATAAAATTTGCGGACAAAATCCCCGCCGGATACCGTTTTTTCGTTGCCTAACCAATCTTGAAGCACGACACGGTATACGCGGCCCGATACATATTTCGCCAGTTTCACCTGTCTTACAGGGGCCAGATCAAAAGCTTTTCCAAGAACATCCGCGGCAATCACAAACCTCCAGTGGTCGGTATAACCCCCAATGCCGTTGGAAAATGGATCCGGAGTAGACGTATAATGAGCGTCCTGATTTTGCCAGACATTCTGAGGGGCCTCCATATAACCGCCGTTATGCGAAGAGTAGAAAATTGAAATGGGTCTGCCGGTATCCTGATCAGCCAGAACCTCTCCCGTCGTTGCAGTCACCGCCTGGCTGGCTGCCCCTTCCACAGATTTGCCGAGGTAAGCCTGATGGATATCGGGTGAATCCGTGATAACACCATCGTTTATATTTTTCAGCAAATATGTCCTTGCGGCGACCGCCTGCGCTTTCAGGGCTTCGAAACCTTTTGCGGCCCAGGCATTGCTCATCTCTATCGGAACGACTCCTTTCAAGTAGTCTTCCTGCTCAAGTGAATTATACAGTTTCCAGCAACCGTTTTCTTTCACAATAGAAAGATTTCCGCGGTAGCTGATCCAATCCTTTTCGGGTTCTCTGATCCGAAAAATGCCCTGATTCTTGGAGGTAAGCTTAATTTTATTTTTCTCCAGAATCACGAACCGATCACCGACAGCCAGGAAATTTGCCATACTGCTCTGGCCGATCTGACAACGGTCCCCGGCTGTTAGGCTGACGCTGAAATCATTATAGTCGAGGGTATAACTGCCCTGTCTGACTTCAATTTCCAACCAGCTGGTTTCAGGAAACTGCCAGACAAGCTTCACAGTTACCTCCCTTGCAAGCGCTGCATTCGGTGTCAGGGTAATCAAAAAAAGCATTACAACAAATAATAGGCAAAAAGCTTTAGACAAAAAAGCGCTCTGTTTAACACCGCAGCCATGGAAAAACATTTGATCGACTCCTTCACTATCCGGCTGTTAAACAGATTGCCCAACTATCGTTCAGTATATTCAATTATTTTCCTATAGAAAGCTTGACTTACTCCAAGCCTTTGACGCTGGCGAAAGCCTTAGTTGCCCTTAAATGAATCAGAAAGCTATTTACTTTCTGATTCGCAAAAAAGTCCCGTCTGTACATTCGCCGGAAGATCCATTCCAAAATAGTTGTAGACCTGGTTCGTTACCATTCTACCTCTTGGTGTCCGCTGCAGAAAACCTCTCTGCAGCAAAAATGGTTCCACAACATCTTCCAGGGTCTCGGCCTCTTCACCTACAGTAGCTGCCAGCGTTTCCAGACCAACCGGTCCTCCGTCAAAATTCCGGATAATGGCCAGCAAAATTTTCTGGTCCAGACTGTCCAGGCCCATCGGATCAACTTCGAGCTTATCCATTGCTTTGGCTGCCGTCTGAGAGTCAACAATCCTGCTTCCCCAGAACTGCGCATAGTCCCTTACCCTTTTGAGCAGCCTGTTAGCGACCCGCGGTGTCCCTCTGGAACGCTTGGCAATCTCCTCCGCTCCGTCCGGCGACAGATCCACTTTCAGGATCCGGGAAGCCCTGGCGACGATCTGCAGCAGTTCCTCTGTCGTATAAAATTCCAGACGGCTGATGACCCCGAATCTGTCCCTTAAAGGAGACGTGAGCTGTCCGGCTCTGGTCGTCGCGCCAATCAGCGTAAACGGAGACAGGGACAGCCTGATGGAACGGGCACTCGGCCCTTTGCCAATGACGATATCCAGACAATTATCTTCCATCGCTGAATACAGGACTTCTTCTGCTGTCCTGCTTAGACGATGAATCTCATCAATGAACAGCACATCGCGCGGTTCGAGCGAAGTCAAAAGTGCCGCCAAATCTCCCGGTCTTTCAATCGCGGGTCCGGAA
Source organism: Dehalobacter sp. 12DCB1 (assembly GCF_004343605.1). Classification (GTDB taxonomy): domain Bacteria; phylum Bacillota; class Desulfitobacteriia; order Desulfitobacteriales; family Syntrophobotulaceae; genus Dehalobacter. Next base: position 42,752 of record NZ_POSF01000020.1, on the reverse strand, counting down.
GTCGTCCGGATATTAACTCCCATCTCAGCCGCAATAATATTGGCCAGCGTGGTCTTGCCAAGTCCCGGCGGACCATAAAGAAGGACATGGTCGAGAGCCTCTCCCCTGTTCTGGGCCGCCTGGATAAAGACGCTTAAGTTTTCTTTGATACTTGCCTGTCCGATATATTCCATCAGCCTGCCCGGTCTTAAAGCTTCGAATTCCCGGTCTTCAGGACGCTCCAGGGAAGTGATGACTCTTTCCAAGTTTTTTCCTCCTTTAAATCAATGTTTTTTAAAATGTTTTTTAAATTGCTCGGGTAAAGTCTCCGTAATGGAAGACCGCTTTCGGCTATTGCGCCATCCATGACGAGTCGCTCCTTGCCATCCATGGCATCGCGACATTAGGCCATCCGTGGCCGTCAAAAAAGCCGCGCTACGCAATCCATGCTCCGCTTGACGCCGGTCTTCCATTACGGAGACTTAGTCTGGAGCTAGTAAAAGCTTAATTTCAAAGTTTATGCTTCTGAATCGTTGTCGTAGTCAAATGTCATTTTACAACAGGAATGAGCTTCATTCTGACTTTCCAACATGCCAACTTACTTGAAAACCTAAGATTAGTCCGGGGGCCACAGTTCCGCTGTAAGCGGAGCACGATGCGGAGCGCGGCCTTTTGACGGCCACGGATGGCCTAATGCCGCGGTGCCATGGACGGCAAAGAGCGGCGTGCCATGGATGGCACAACGGCCGAAAAGCGGTATTGTGGCCCACAGACTTGCCCTGATAATGGTTTTAGATATAGAGATAAGCAATAATTTGTGTAAGTAATTTGAGAATCATGTGCGAGTATATCAAAGGGTATCACATATGTTCTGGCGGTCCTGCCAATAAGCGAAGTGCTTCTTTGAGCTGATCCTCCATGGAAGACAGTCCTCTCTTTTCCGCCCTAGTCAGGGCATCACGCGCTTCATAGCGGGAAAAGCCCAAGGCCAGCAGCGTCTCCAGGGTGTCGTTGGCCGGGATAAAGGAGCCTAGATCTTCTGTTCCGGCTTTGATATCAACATCCTTAATCTTTTCTTTCAGTTCCAGGATGATTCTTTTTGCAGTTTTGCCGCCGATTCCGGGGACTTCGGTTAATTGAGAAACGTCCTCACAGACAATCGCCGTCTTGATCTTACTGACAGAAAAAGCCGACAAAATACTCAGTGCTGCCTTTGGACCAATCCCGGTTACGTTGAGCAGCTGCAGAAACAGCTCTTTTTCATCCCGGGTCAAAAAGCCGTACAAAGACAAATCATCTTCCCGCATGATTAAATGGGTATGCAGGACTGTTTCTTCCCCCTGCCTGATCTTTGCCATCGAACTTACCGGAACATGGAGCAAATAGCCTACACCGCCGACATCCAGTACCAGGCGGTCCGCTTCGGCCATCCACACATTCCCCCGCAGCATTCCGATCATTTGAGCATTCCTCCATTTATCCGACGTCCTATGCTGTGCGCATGACATATGGCGATGGCCAGCGCATCAGCTGTGTCATCAGGCTTTGGTGTTTCCTGCAGCGACAGGATCGCCTTGACCATATACTGTATCTGCTTTTTATCCGCTTTACCGTACCCGACCACAGCCTGTTTGACCTGCAAGGGCGTATATTCGAATACTTCAATATTCCGGCGGGCTGCGCCCAATAAAACGACTCCCCTGGCCTGCCCAACTGTAATCGCCGTCGTGGTGTTGCGGTTAAAAAACAATTCTTCCACAGCCATCACATCAGGTGAATATTCTCTTAGAAAATCCTCCAGAGATTCATAGAGTATCCTGAGTCTGTCCGGCATCGGCAAATCAGGTGGTGTCCGCCAGCAGGAATAAGTGACTGGAGAAAGCTTTTGGCCGTTTTTTTCGATCAGTCCGTACCCCATGATGGCAGTTCCCGGGTCAATGCCAAGAATCAACATCTTCTTGCTCCTTCTGTGATCCTCATTCCGTTATTCCAGTACCTTGTCAAGCTTATCGTACCTATCGTCCTATACCTGTACCATGTTCAATTTTAAATTCGTTCTATCCAGGCGGCAGATACGGTTTAGAGATCAGCATCTTCCAGTGATTCGGCAAGATCAAAGTTTGTATAGACTTTCTGAACGTCATCATGGTTCTCCAGCGAATCGATTAACTTAATGATTTTTTTCGCTTGTTCGATATCGGCAATCTCGACGCGATTGACTGGAATCAGATTGATGGCCGCATTTTCAATCGGTATCATACTGTCCAGCAGCACTTGCCTGACTTCCTGCATATCGGCCGGATCAGTGAAAATTTCATAGCTTTCATCTTCGGATGCGACATCCTCAGCACCTGCCTCAAGTGCCAGGAGCATGATTTCATCTTCATCCATCTTCAAATCTTCTTTCGGTACATCAAGCTGTCCTTTTTCCGTGAACATCCAGCTGACACTGCCGGTTTCGCCGAGGTTGCCGCCATTTTTCGAAAAAAGGTGACGCATCTCCGACGCCGTCCGGTTCCTGTTGTCCGTCATCAGCTCTACCATGATCGCAACGCCGCCGGGGCCATAGCCTTCGTAACGCAGTTCTTCATAATTGGCGCCTTCTCCTGCTCCGGCGCCTTTCTGGATCGCGCGCTGAATATTGTCATTCGGCAGGTTGGCCGCCTTGGCATTATCAATCGCAATTTTCAACCTGAAGTTTCCGTTCGGGTCTGCGCCGCCTGCCCGCGCGGCCACCATAATCTCTCTGGCTAATTTTGTGAAAATCCGGCCTTTGATGGCATCGGTTTTAGCTTTTTTATGTTTAATATTCGCCCATTTGGAATGACCTGACACAATGATTCCTCCCTGATACATTATAGCCTATATATTTTACCATGTAGCGGGAACTCAGGCAAAAAAAAATCAAGGATTAATCTCAAGCCTTTCGTTATAACTCTTCCATGCGGCAAAATATCTGAATTTGAAGAATTTGAAAGCGCTTTCAAATTCTTCAGTTATCGAATTAGACTCTTTTCCGGAACCATCGGTGTATCCGGTGCACCCGGAATACCGTTTGTATCAAAGCCGGCGATGAAAACAAGCTTGTCCCCGTACTCTTTTACCAGAATCAATTATTTTATTCGGGAAGGAAATTTCAGAGCCGGTTTTAGTAATTATTTTATCGGTCTGAATAATTTGAAAGAATCTTTCCGTGAAGCGGAGATAGCGTTTGAGATCGGAATGGAATACAATCCTACCATCTGGATACATAAATTCTGTTTACCTATATATTAAATAAAGATGAACTTCCTACAAGATTATTATATTCGCCCATTTTGTCCCGCTTAGAAAAATATGACCAGGAGAATGGTACGGAATTGTTTAAAACACTGCAATCCTACATCAAGAACAACCTAAATGCCGTTCAGACTGTAAAAAAATTATTTATACACCGTTCAACAATGATATACAGACTGGAAAGAATAAAAGAAATTGGACGAACAGATCTGAAAAACACAGACGAACTTCTGCACATCCAACTTTCATTGAGGCTTTCAAATTTTGATAACGAATTTTGATAACAAATTATAAATCTTTAATATAAATTTTAGACTTGCATGGATTCAAGTAAATCATGCGCAAGTTTGGAGAGTCTTTTACTCGATGAAAATAATTCTTCCATAAATGCCAACTGTTCCTGAGTCGCTGCGGAAACCGTTTGGATTTCCTCTGAAGTGTTCCTGCTGGCGTTTTCAATCCGAGCAACAGAATCAAAAATCAACCGGTTGCCGCTGAGGGCCTGCTGCAAGATAGAAGATACTTCATTAATCTGAACAAAAACCTGATTAATCATTTCCACAATTTTGGTAAACGCTTCACCACTGTTACTGACGGTTTCAATGCCATGCTTCACTTCCTCATTCACAACATCTATCGCCGAAGAAGCAATGTGCGAATCTGTTTGTATTGCATTGACAATAGATGTAATTTGTTTTGCAGCTTCTTGGGATTGGTCCGCCAATATCCGGACCTCTTCCGCGACCACAGCAAACCCTTTCCCTTGTGCCCCTGCACGCGCCGCTTCAATCGCTGCATTTAAAGCCAACATATTCGTTTGATCGGCAATTCCCGAGATATTGTTCACAAAGTGTTCGATTTCTTTTGACCTTTCTCCGAGTTGCCTGATAATCGCGGCAAAACTCATGACCGATTGATCTATACTGTTCATCTGACTGACCGATTTCCCAACCGTGTCCTGACCTTCTTTAGCTTTTTCTACCGCTTGGGAAGACTGACTGACCACTTCATTTGTATTTCTGGTGATTAGCTCCATACCGTCCGACATTTGCTTCATAAAGGCCGATAATTCAACCGTAGATTCGAGCTGTTTATCGACCCCGCTTGCAATACTGGTAATGGAACTGACGATCTGATTTGATGCAGAGGCCGTTTGCTCCGAGCCTATATCCAGTTGCTTCGCCAACTTCGATATTTCTTCAACACTAAGTAAAACCGCACCACGGTTTTCCTGAGCATCTGCTAAAAGCTTATTGTTAATACAAGCGAGCTGCCCAACCTCATCTTCTCCCAAAAAATCAGATGACAAGGCTTCCCCTTTTTGGGCTGCGGCCGCAAGGCCTTCTTGCAAGCGAATCACAGGTTTGAGAATTAACGTATGTACCAGGAGCCCAATCATCAATGTTGTAATAGAGAATGCCAGCGCGCAAGTAATCATGACATACTTGATTTTCTCGGCAGTATTCGTTATTCCGGCTGCCACTTGCCCGTTGCCGATTAAAACATAATAAGCGAAACAAAGCAGTGTGATAAACACAACAGACACAAACAACAATACGCTGAGTAGTTTGCTTTTAATGCTTAAATTTTTAAATCCCATACTCTTCTCCTCTGTCAATCTTGCTAATATCACGATTCTATATTTGAATTTTAATTTTTTATTCGTAAAATACCATGTATCACATAATACATTACTATTTATTTACCATGCATGGCCAAATATTTTGCACTATCTGTATATGTCCTCAAAAAAACAAAGCCGTTCAAATTTTTGTCCGAACGGTCTTATTGCACGAAAAGACTACTGCATAACTTTATGATTATCGTCAATAAAAAGGACAAATCTGCCATTCTTTTTTGACACTAAACCTTTATTTTTTAAACTCTTTATACTCTGTGTTACCCGCACTCTTGTCGATCCTATAATATCCGCGATAAATTGGTGCGTGAGCTGTTTTTCAAGATAATAAGCGGTTTCACTTTTTACGCCGTATTTTTTGGCCAGATTAATTAGAAGAAAATATATTCTGTCTTCCGTATCTTCAAATGTCTGTCCCGCCAAGTAAAAAGATAATCCTTGCAGCTTTAGAATGACTGACCTTAACATACAATCTAAAATGCGGGGATCCTCATAACCGGCTTTTGTCAGTACATGCTGTTCAAATACCGCGATATCAACAGGCGTAAGACACGTAATTGTCACGGCATAATAGAGTCCGTCAACGAGTACATCATCAATAAAAGTGCGTGCTTCACGAATCGCAATCGTACGCTTGCGTCCTCCGGCACTTGTGATACCGACTTCCACCTTGCCGGACAACAGCAGGAAGAGTCTATCGTCCAATCCTTCCCAATAGATGACCTCCCCTTTTTCATATTTTTCTACTTTGGATAGCTTTAGCAGCTTCTGTACCATTTCATCGTCAATCATATTTCCCGTCCATGGAGACCATTCTTCCCACTGAGCCATATTATCACAACCTTTCATAGAAATTTAGAATGAAGATGCCAGGCAATGTTTGATTACCTGGCATCTTTAGTTTTAGAAATGGATTTCTCCCATGTTGAGACTCGTCGCAAGATCGACCTCTTTGACTATTTTATTATAACCATCCAAATAAAATTCTAATTGGTATTTTCCACTCTTTTCATCAAGTTTGTCGAACTTAAAGTCTCCAAAGTTATCCGTCGTTTGTTCGGCAATCTTTTGCTTGTCCTTAAACAGGATGACTTTACATCCTTCGGCGCATCTTTCAATACCGTCGCGAGTATACGCTACGCTTCCGCTGATAAAGCACTTTGTATAGCGGTACAAGTTTTTGTACAGGCCGCCTGGTTTCGTTTTCAGCTCAGGCTTATAAGCTTCAAGCTTCTCTGCCTTAACCATTTCTTCAAATTCCGCATCTTCCATATAAACAACTTTGATCGCTTCAAGCGGGCAAGCCTGAGAACAACGGGTTTTTGTCCACCCTTGATCAATCAGATGTGCACAAAACGTGCATTTTTGAGCGACATTGGCTTCTTCGTTCCAAGAGATCAGGCCGTAAGGACAGGATTTAACCAAATCTTTTTTGCCCTTCGCCTTCACCGGGTCAATGAGAACAATACCGTCCTGTCTCTTTTGAATCGCCCCTCCCGAGGCTTTAACACATGGCGCATTAGCGCAATGCATACAAACTTTTGGCAGATAAGCCACATCAATATTTGGGTACTGCCCTCTCTCTTTCGGAACCGCGTCGATCCATTTTTGCCCGAACCGGGGCTGGGGAACCGAATAACCCGGGAATGTATTGTCATCAAATTCATCTTTGCAGACGACAAGACAGTTAAAACACGCAAGACATTTTTCAATATCAATTACAAAATGCCACTTCTTCATTTTGACTGATCTCCCTTCCATAATCTAATTTCGACAAGACAAGAATTGGCGGCCATCGAGTGCGACTGTCGGATTTGGGTTCTGGAAGGCGTAAGGATATTTATGAGTCCACCTCTGTCGGGTGATTTTCCGGGGAGCCCGGTTGGATCGTACTTAGCGGCAGATTCATAGGCATGCACCGTGCCCGGATTCAGACGCTGCGTAACCACTGCGGCACAGATAACCGAACCGCGGCCATTGTAGACTTCAACCAAATCATGATGTTTGATACCGCGTTTTTCCGCATCTTCAGGGTTAATCCGGACCGGCCAGTAATGATAGCCGTTGATGGAAATTCTGTGGTTAGATATCTCGTTAATAACCGTTCCTTTGCCGTCGCTCATGGTATGGTGACTGTAGCGCGGATGCGGCGAGATCAGCTGCAACGGATATTTTTGATACAGTTCGCTGCTTCTGCCTTCCCAGGACGGAACATACTTATTGATTACCGGTCTCTCGGGATCGTTCGGATCAAAACGCTTAAGGCTTGAGCATTCGAATTCGAACAGGCCGCTTTGGGTCTGCAGTCCTCTCCGGTATTCCTCTTTATACTCTGAAGGCAGCGGCGTCAGTTCCGGGGCATCCTTCAGGCGTCCTTCATAGAACCAATTGTAAGCGACAGGGTCACGATCCTTTTCATCATAAATCGGCGGAAGGATATAATATCCTTTGGTAAGGAATTTACGCCAAGATATCACCTTGGGCAAATCGGTCGCGTCAAACATCCTCTTGACCCAGTCAAACTCAGTGTTGCCTTCACTGTACGGGACACCGACTCCGAGTCTGCAGCAGATATCCGTATAGATCTGGAAATCCGATCTTGATTCACCCAGTGGTTCAATACATTTATGCTGAACAAAGAACGTCCGGTGATTACACTGCAGGAACGTCTTATCAATAATACCGCCGCTGTGCGCAAATTCACCAATATCCCAACGCTCAAAGTTCGTGCAGACCGGCAGAATGATATCGGCAAACCTTACTTCGCCTTCATTCCAAATGGACTGGTTAACGACAAACTCAATGTTGTCGGTCTGGTAAGCCAGCGCGTACCGGTTGGACTCCGGTTGGGTGCTCATGTAAGCGCCGCCGTATTTATAGTAGAGCTTAACCTGCGAATGTCCGGGAGACGGATAAGGCGCAGGGAAGAACTGTCCCTCAAGTGAGTAAGGGTTCATCGGATAACCCATTGCATGTCCTTCAAGAAAAGCTTCTGGTATTCTTAAGCGGGGAACAAACTGCGTAATCGAGCTGACGCTTGGTGTTGACGGCATACGCTGGTACAGGTTAACGGGTGAACCGGTAAAGTTATAGTCACCGGAAAAACCGCCTTCAGCATAACCCGGGAAGAAGAAGCGATGGTTCAGCGGTGTCCCGAACTGCATAGCGCCAAAGTTTACGCCGGGCTTGCCAAAACCCTGCATCGCCATCAGGCAAAGCATGGATCTGGCCCATTCCCCTCCGTTTGCTCCGCGGCAGGCGCTACCCACACCGGCCATGCCGCCGGGAGACATATAAGTCTTTTTGCTTCCCCATTCCTCAGCCAAAGCCCGGACATCCTTTGCGGGAATGCCAGTTTCTTTTTCCTGCCATTCCGGGGTTTTCGGTATGCCGTCTTCCTTACCGAGGATATAATCGCGCCAAAGCGCAAAACCTTTGGTGCGGTTTTCAACAAAGAATTTATCATAAAGATCCTGCGTAATCCAGACATAAGCGATTGCCAGCGCCATTGCCGTGTCTGTCCCCGGTCTCGGTGAGAACCATTTTCCGCCCATCCAGGCAGCCGTATGGTTGTAGAAGGGATCGATATGAACAATCTTAATGTCCAGGCTCTTCAGCCATTCACGGCGGATAGCGCCTTCGTAGGTCCCATAGGCCCCTGAGGTTGACTCCGGGTCACTGGACCACATGACCAGCATCTCAGAATTCTTCAGCTGGTCTTCAACCGTGGAATACTGGTCCGGAGAACCGAGTTTGGCAGTATTTCCCCAGTGGTGCATTCCTCCCCAGTAAAAACCCTCCCAGCTGTCCGGATTCATACAAATGCGTGAAAAACCGAGCGTGTTGATAAACCGATCCGAAGCGCTTAAGTGGTAACCGATATTACCCCAAGTGTGGTGGGAACTCCCTGCAAAAAAGAGTGATCCCGGGCCATGAGTCTTCTTGACCCGCGCAATTTCACTACTTACAATATCCAGGGCTTCATCCCAGCTGATTCTTTCATACCCCGATATCCCACGGTTTTGTGTGTTTCTGTTGCCTTTCGGATCAAAATCCACCCGCTTCATCGGATACAGAAGACGGTCCGGCGAATAAACCATGGATTTCCACGTCAACCCGTGAGACGTACAGGTAACTCTTCTTGGCGGCGTAAATTTCCGTCCTCTGGCGTTAATTGTAAACGGTTCCGGATCTTCGCTATCAAGGTCGATCGGTGTTGTCCTTAAAATTTTCCCGTCCTTGACATAAACAAACATCGGGCCGCCGTTTGACCCTGTGGTGTACCTTTTAACACCATTACCCATGTCCGTTCCGAAATTGCCACCAAAGATCGTCGACATATTGGTGATTGCAGTCAGCATATTTGCGACATATACACACAATTCGTCCGGACCGTTAACAGTTAAGGAAAAGTCCTTTCCGGCAGAGATAAAATCCAGTTGGCTCCTGTTAAATTTCATGAGATGGCATGCCAGCGCCGCATCTTCAAAAGCCATGGTAACATCAGCCCCGGGATGAACCCCATTCTTTGATGATACGCGTCCATTTTTAAAGGTAAAAAACCTGCCCTGAGAGTTATCCCTAATTTTAATTTGCAAAGTAAAGTTTTTCTTTTTGAGGTGTACAGCAAAACTGGGATATCTTTTTGCAGAAAAATTTAAAAGTTTTTCGAGGCCCAATAACGTAGTTGAGAACTGTATCTGTTTGTTTGCCGATACTTTTCTGAATGACACTTTTTACCCTCCTAATAAAATAATAATTAATCCTTTTCAGCTAAGATTATAAGATAACACCTTGATTTTTTTTTGTATTACTTGATACATCCTTTTGTGTTGTTTCCTATCAAAAATAAATTGTTGCGTCGTACAGAAAAAAAATTGTATTATCAGATACAAAACATTTCTCAAATGGTATCACATAATACAATCTCATTTTGTCCTCCCATCTTATAATCGAAAATGAAAAAGGAGGTGAAACTAATTTCGTTGTTTTCATTTTCAAGAATAAAAAACAGGAGGTATTCTGATGTCTGAATCCAACCAAATTTACAAATGGGTTGTACTGTTGCTGATGTGCTTAACCATGATTGCTTTCAACTCTTCCCAAATTAGTATTGCTCCCAACGTTGGATTAATTTTGAAAGATATTCCAATGAACAATACCCAGGTCGGATTTGCGATGTCCGCTGCTACGCTTTGCGGAATTGTATTTGCGTATTTTATTTCCTTGCTGGCAAATAAGTTTAACCGCAAAACACTTGTATTAATTGCACTTTTGTTAATTGGCGCCGGGGTTGCACTTACCGGAACTGCCACTGATTTCTGGACAATTGTTATTGGCCGGATTATTGCCGGTTTAGGTAGCACGACATTGATTATTGTCACGCCCCTCTTTGTTACAGGTTACTTCGATGAAAAAAATATGGGCATGGCTATGTCCCTGTTTACGGCAGCACAACCACTCGGAATGATTTTTGGTTTAAACGTTTTTGGCCGTGTCGGAGCTGCAGTGGGCTGGCGCAATACGATGTTTATGATTGCATGTCTGGAAATCGCCGTCTTCTTACTTTGTCTTCTTTTCCTGCGCCTTCCTAAAGCAAATGCCGAAGTTTCGGCAGCATCGCACAGCCTTAAAGGCACTCCCAAAAGTATCAACATGTGGCTCCTTGCCGCCATCTACGCTGTCTTTACTTTGTCGGTTTCCGCTTATGTAAACTTTGGTCCGACATATTTCGGCATGAACGGCACCCCGCCGGCACAGATCGGTCTGTTTGCAAGCCTGATTATGATTATACCGCTTGTACTTTCCCCGTTCTTCGGAGCCGCCTTGGATAAAGGTCTGAAAAATTACAAGCGTCCGATCCTGATCTTTGGTGCTGTTCTTATGGCAGCTTCCTATTGTGCGATCGGCTTCCACTTCATGAACACGTTCTTCATTTGGGCCACACTGCTTGGTTTAGGATTCACAGTTGTTGCTCCCATTTGTTACTCTGCTATGCCTGAAATGGTCAGTGAGAAAAACCTCAGTATCGGAATGGGTTTATTGATTATTTCGTTTGATGTCGGTGGCTCTTTCGGTGCTATCTTATTCGGAACAGTTCTTGATGCCAGTCACGGTGTTTTCTCCGTTGCATTTAGTGTCGTAAGTGTCATGCTGTTGGCTTTAATTCCCTTAATTCTGATTCTCAAGCTCAGGGAGAACTCCCTTAATAAGTCTGAACAACGTTCATTATCTTCCTGACATTCATTTGTTACTTATCACTGGCAATATTCTAAAGAATACTATACTGTAAACAACAATAACGCATGTCATTCCGTATTTCTAAACGACATGCGTTATTTATATTCGAATACGTATGCATAATAATAATGACATAAGGTATAATTGAGGTGTGTCAAATTTATACTAACCGAAACTAATATCGTTCATTTACGATTTTGTTAAACAATAGGTGGTTATATATATGGGACAGTGGGAAGAATGGTCTCCTTGGACTGGAAATATGATTGCCGATGAAATGGTGCAAAAATTATTAATGCTATCAAAAGTCGCAAAATATGCAAAAGGAGATATTATCTACCGGGAAGGGCTGGATAATAAACTTTCCCTACTTTTATCCGGAACGGTAGAAATTAGTATAACAAGTGCCAGCGGACGCAAGCGAACGATTGCTATTCGAGAAGCAAGGGCATTTATAGATGACGTACTCGTAGATGGCATTTATTATGCTTTGACTATAACCTGCCTTACACCCGTTGAAATTGCCATATGTGAACATGACGTGCTTGCAAAAGCCGGATATGAGGATCCCAGTATTTTGGACTGTATGCTGCGATCCTTAATTTTGAAGCTGCAAGGATTGTCTTTTTACCTGGCTGGTCAGACCTTTGAAGAAGTCGAAGACAGGGTATATTTTCTTTTGGTGAATTTAGCCAAAAAATATGGTATAAAAACAGGAAATGGCTATTTAATTGAAAAAAACCTTACCCACCAGTTTATTGCCGACATTGTCGGCTCGACGAGGGTAAGAGTTACACAGATTCTGAAAAATCTAATAAGTGAGGGGTTATTGGATAAGATAGATGGAAAATTTATAGTCTTTAGGGTTGAAGATTGTCCGAAATGCGAAAAAACAAACCTGCCGAACAGCAGCCGATATTGTGGAGAAGAGATCATCGTGGAGAAAAAGTCAGAAGATTGATCCGAAGGGCATAGACAAACCTGTTAAGTATAAATTGCACTGCCAAGGATAAACTAAATAAAAATCAGGACTAGGATCTAATAAAAAATGATTAAGGAACTGTTAACTAAGATACTTAGCAAATCGCCCCAGAAAACATTTAAGATGCCTCAAAATGATTCTCAAGAAACAAAAAAGTTAACTTCTGAAATGGATATAAATCTAAAAATATTGCAAGCGTTTTTCCATCTTTGTGAAGACATTGTAAGCAAGGAATTCTTGCTTGATCTTCCAACTCCAACAAGAGCTTTTATCATTTACGCCGAAAGTCTCTGCGATCCGGTTATGGTTAACGAATCAATACTAAAATCATTAATGCAGGAAAACTTTTTTCGGACACTCGAAATATCAACAGCCGAAGCTAATCTGCCTGAAATCATTCTTCAAAGGCTGTTGCCTAATCACCAGACTCAGCTCGTTTCAGATATTCAACAACTCAGTAACTTTTTGCTTAGCGGTCACCTTATTTTAGTGATCGACGGTTATTCCACAGCGATTGCTACCGCAGTCCAAGGGTTCGAACAAAGAGCCGTCAATGAGCCCTCCACGGAACAGAGCATAAGGGGCCCGAGAGACAGTTTTGTTGAAAACCTGTCCACAAATGTTAGCTTATTGCGAAGACGGATCTCTTCCAACCGCCTGAAATATCAATCCATAACCCTTGGGGAACTTACTCAGACCAAAGTAGGAATCTGTTATATTCAAGGAATTGCAAATGATAAAATTGTCGAGGAAGTAAAGGTACGCCTAAACAAAATTGACATTGACAGTATTTTAGACAGCGGTTATATAGAAGAGTTAATCGCCGATGAATCCTTTACACTTTTCCCACTTGTCCAAAATACTGAACGTCCAGACCGAACGGCGGCATCTTTATGCGAAGGAAGAATCGCTATTATTGTGAATAATACCCCATCGGTATTAATCGTTCCCTGTACAATTGTTTCTCTTTTGCAAGCATCTGAAGATTATTATAATAACAGTCTTTTCGCCACTTTAATCAGAATCGGCCGTTTTATTGCGATCAATATTGCATTATTAGCTCCTGCCATTACTGTCGCTATCTTTTCCAATAACGCCGAGTTGATTCCTTTGACCTTTCTCACCTCAGTTGCCGGAGCACGTAGTGATTTGCCATTTCCCATTTCAATTGAAATTATCTTAATGGAGCTCACCTTTGAATTGTTACGCGAGGCCGGTGTCCGATTACCAAAGACCGTAGGTCAGGCGATAAGTACCGTAGGCGGTCTGGTCATTGGCCAAGCCGCGGTTACTGCCGGCATTGTCAGCCCTATTACGGTTATTGTCGTCAGTATAACAGCAATCGCTTCTTTTGTTTTTCCGGATTATTCTATAGGCACCAGCATTAGAATTTTGCGCTTCGTCCTAATCATTTTGTCCAGTATATTGGGCATATTCGGAATAGTCTCGGGTCTGATGGTTATTTTATATCATCTCTGTGGTCTGCGTTCCTTCGGCGTGCCTTATTTATGGCCGATTGCGCCCTTAAGCGTGTCTGATTTGAAAGATACTTTTTTCCGTGCCCCCTGGTGGGCTATGTCTGCCAGACCACGCCTTACCGGTGCAGAAGATCCCATACGCCAAGCCTCCAAGCGAGGCCCTACTAAACCGGATAAGGGGTGAATGAGCCATAGATAAAGAAAAAATCTCCGGTACACAAACTGGTATGCTGCTGTTTACGCTGATTACTGCTACCTCTATTCTCTTCGTCCCAGGGATCATTGTGCAGAGGACCGGGCAATCAGCTTGGCTTGTTACCTCATTCTCCTGCCTGGCAGGCGTAATCTCGCTGCTGATCGTTTTAAAATTAGGGCAGCGTTTTTCACGGACTACTTTATCTAAATACAGCGAAATTGTTCTTGGAAAAGTAATGGGTAAGGTTTTCTGCCTTGCCTATGTCCTGTTTTTTTTTATAAACAATACCCTTACAATCAGGGAATTTTCAGAGTTCCTGAGTTACAGTCTATCATTCGGAAGTTCGATACTGCTCCTTATCATTGTTATTGTAGCAGTAGCGGGGTTTGGAGCCTATAAAGGAATTGAGGTCATCGTCCGGGCCAACCAATTTGTGTTGCCCCTTTTTATTATCAGCTTCGTATGTTTATTTGGCCTGGCGCTGTTCAAAGCAGACTACGAAAGAGTGCTGCCTCTTTGGGAAAAAGGAATCCAGCCCCTTATATCGGATTCGGCAGTTCCTGCCTCCCTTTTCGGAGAGATCGTCGTACTTATTATGCTGCTGCCCATTGTAAACAAACCCCAGGAGGTCTGGAGCAAAAGTCTTTGGGCGATTCTGGCGTCTATGGGTTTTATAACCTTATGTACCCTAATTATGATTACGGTAGTGGGTCCAAATCTTTCCGGTCATTTGCTCTTTCCTTTTTGGAATTTTGTTAAATCAATAGAATACGGGAACTATGTCCAACGGATTGAAGGTTTTATTTTCTTTTTTTGGCTCACCATCATCATGATTAAAACAACTTTGTTATACTATTTGACCTGTCTCATAACCGCACAAATTTTCGGTTTGAAGTCTTATTACCCCGTCGTCTGTTATTTAGCCCCGTTACAAGTAACCGCTGCAACTTTTGTGAGTAGCAATACCATTCAGTTACAGGACATTTTTAGAAAGTACTGGCCGCCTTTCGCACTATTTTTTGAAATAGCACTACCTTTGTTCCTTCTCACTGTTGCAGTAATAAGAAAAAAAAGAGGAAATTAATCAGATGAAACGTAAATTTACGCACGTTGCCCTATTGCTCCTCCTCTTGACGACTATTCTTATGTCGGGGTGTAAAAAGGAAGTAGAGGAGCTTGCGGTCGTTACAATGTTTGCTGGAGACTATATCAATATAAATGGGGTTGACCAATATCAAATTTGGTCCAGAATGATGCGCCCATCCAGTATGGAAGACAACCAAAAAAAAGAGGGCGCTTCTTCCGACTACTTGATCAGCGCTTCAAGTACATCATTGAACGATTTAATAAGTAAACTAATGGTGCGATTGCCAAAGACACCTTTTTATGGACATACTTATGTTTATGTTTTTGGGGCACGTAGTGCTCAGGAAAAAATCCTGCCTCAAATTGAAATTACAATGAGCAACCCTGATTCGCGTCCGGCTGTTTTTGTGCTGGCAACCAAAGGGTTAGCTTCACAGATTATACAGCTGGAACCTTCAGGAACTACCACCCTCACCCAACAGGTTAAAAATCAGTCGGAGAAAATAGCCATCGACAAAGGCGTGGCCTGCGGCGTTACAATGAATGAGTTTTCAGAATGGCTGCTCAGTCCCGATCGGGACGCGTTACTACCTGAGATAGAACCGGTCTCTTCAATGGAAGGAGAAACTGTTCCTGATTCTGTCATTGTTCAGGGTTTTGGCGTTTTTCGTGAAGCTAAACTTGTGGGTTGGCTGGATAAAGAAGAATCCTTGGGGTACCTGCTAATTTCCAGAAAGCTAAAGAATGTTCATATTGTGGTTCCGTTTAAAAAAGATAATAAATCTTTATCTTATTATATATCGGGCTCTAAAAATAAGATTAACTTTAAAATAATCGATGGTAAACCTTCCTTTAAGATCAAAATTCAAACGGTAGGATTCGTTGCTGAAACTGATGGATATGACATTACCCCAGATCAAATCAAACCACTAGAAAGAATCATTTCCGATAAAATCCGCGAATATCCGTTAAAATCAATTGCCTGCGCCAAAAAATATGATGCGGACTATTTCGGCCTTATGCAGAAAATACATCGTTACGACCCTTCTTACTGGCAGGAGATTGCCCCGAACTGGAGGGATATTTTCCAGCAAGCTGACGTAGAAGTAGAAATAGAGGCAAAAATAGCAGGTAGTGGAGCTGTATCAAAATCGTTTAGTCTGAAACCATGAAAATGTAATTAAAAATCATTAGGAGTGAACAACGGCTTCCCCAGAGGAAGCACTTGTTTCTGCATCATATCATTCAGCAAAATGGCTATGCCTGAATAGATTAGCCACAACGCAACAAGCAATAATAAACAAGAACCTATGATCCCAAGATATGGCATAGAGGCAAAACAGGATATCGAACTCAGAATGAATCCTACGGCAGCTAACCAGATGAAGAAGGCCATTAATTTGCTCTTAAATCCACCTAGATACCCTACAAATAAAAGTATAATACCCGTGCATATAAAGCCTATTCCTTCAATATGATTACTCCCACTGATCATTTCTGTGGAATATACAAATCCGTTAAGGAAAAACATCAGGTCAATCATTCCTCTTACAAGGAAATGTCCCAAAACGATTATACCCAATATACTGTTCGCTGTTGCCCCCACTAAATCCCCTATTTTCAACTGAATAACAACAACGATGACCAACACGACTGTCCCCATAAAAATCCAGGGAATTAAGAAAATCGTCGTTAGAGGGACCGCTAGCCCTAGCATCAAAAAAGCTTGTACCAATATGAGCAACCCGTTCGTCAAATTTCCTATTGCGCCAGGGTCTGCCCATTTGCTCCCATCATTAGATCTCGACATTGTAATTGTTTCACTCATCCTTTCTAATTGATAATTCTTTAAAAATTCATAAAAAAACGGTTCGCCTCTCCAGGTTGATTATAATAGCTGCTTTGATTTTTTTTACGTATCAGATAATACATTTTTAAATACATTTATATTTCTATTTTTATTAACCTGTCAGAAGTTGATATTTCACATTTGCAGCTATATCTAGCGCAGAATGCACTAGGTGGATAAAAGGAAGACAGGGTGTCTTACTGACACCCTGTCTTCCTCTTATCTGTATCGGCTATTCAGTTTAAGCTCATTATCGGTCTGTTCTTTAAAATCCATTGTTCAGCTGCGTAATTTAGGGGCAGTGTACGTATATTTTCCCAATCTAAATCCTCGACTCTCCGTTCGCGCAAATTAATTTCTTTAAAATATTGGCCGCAATCTAAACAGACAACAACCTCCACGCCAGGAAACTCGGCAGAATTGAGATACGTTTGTTGAAATGAACTTTCACTGCCACAGTGTATGCAGCCCGATATTTTTATTGGCCTCTCATTTCCGCAGACAAGACAATGTATAAAGCGTTTTCCATTCAACGCATCCAATGTTGTCATAAGATTGTCTTCACCACAAACCGGACATGGGCACATTGGCTGATCCTCCACACTTGCAGAGACCTGCAGCTGCTGATATACCGATTGGGCTACCCCGGCTACTGCTAAGCTCAGGCGGCTGAAAAGAGATTCGTTTCCTTGAATACGACCTGCGCTGAACTCATTTTGGAGAACGGCAAGTTTGGAGCGGTCTATCTTTTCTTCGGCAACAATGTTTAACCTGTCCCATAAATCAATGACGGCGTTTTCTGGCAGATCATCGACAGTGAATAAGGGATACTGCCCGGATCTCGGCGGTAATTTCAAATCCTTCAGGTTGTTTTCTTTTTGCCAGGCAGTTATTTCTGCTCTCAGTTTTGAATAGTTCTCTTTGACAGCAGACAAACTTGTTGCTTGTCCTCCATCGATCTTTTCAGTACCCAAGTACATCCCTCCTAAAGGTTAAGACAGTGTCAAAATGATTTTACCGTACCGGTTCCGGCTTTCGACTATTTTTCTTGGTTCTTGACCTCTTCATACCAGGCAGCGTGATGCGCCTTCGCAAATTTTTCCGAGACGTATCCCTTTAACATGCCCGGCAGAGCAGCTCTTGATTCAGGATGAAGCAAAGATAAATAGAGATGTCCCATCAATGCTGCAACCATCATAAACATCGACATATCGTGAATGGGATAAGCTATCCGGACCAATTGATCAGGAAAAACATTAGGGGCCCACATGATAAATCCGCTCAACGTGATGAATACGGAACCCAGGATGGTAATCAAAGAGTTGATTTTTTCTCCGCCGTTAAACTTGCCCTGAGCCGGGTAGTTGCCGTGTCCTCCAAAAAATTCTTTGGGAAAAGCCATGATATGCGCGATATCCGCTTTCGTAAATCGGAAAGCAGAACGCAGCCATTCCCAGTGATATTTTGGATCCTTGATAAAGAACATCGCTACAACGACCACAACAAAAATCACGGCAAAAATCCTGTGAAGGATGCGGGAAACGTCAACTCCCCCAAAAATCATGAGTACCGGCCGACTGAATTCGGATAGTATGCCCCACCCTGTGAGGAGGAGAACAAAAAAGCTTACAGCATGAACCCAATGGCTCAATCTTTCCCCTTTGGTAAAACGGAGTACTTTGCCGGGAACTTGACGCGAGCCTGATTTTTTTTCACTCATTACATCTCCTCCTCTCTCTTTATCGGATGCTGATCTTGATGAGAATCATTTTTGTAGTTTCCTTTTAGCGCATTAATCGCCACTCCCACAACGACTGCCGCAGCAGCACCGCCTATCGCGATTTTGCCGATAGGCCGGATAATATCTTTCCATAGATAAAGTGTTAAATCAGTTGACGGATTTTCAGGCAGCCCATAGGCAGCAGGCGTATCGAGCAAAATATAGCGATAAGTTGTACCTGCTTGCCCATTCTGACCATAAAGATTAGCGTTGGGGAACTTCTTTTTTACTTCGGCCAACCGTGCTTGGGCAATCCCCATCATGGTATCGTAATTACCGAATGACAGTGCTCCTGGTTGGCAGATTTTTACGCAGGCAGGCTCAAGGCCGTTTTCCACTCTGCCTACGCAGCCGGTGCATTTGTTAGCCTTTTCTGTGGTTTTATCAACCTTAGGCACATTAAACGGACAAAACTGGGCACAGTACCCGCATCCAATACATTTATCTTGATCAATAACGACAAACCCGGAATCTGTTTTGGATATGGCACTTGAGGAACACGCTTTCAGGCAGGAGGGATCATCGCAGTGGAAACACTGCGCCTTGCGCATCAGCCAGTGCATGTTATTATTTTCATACTTTTCCTCAAATGTTACATACGTATAGGTGTTCGGTGTAAAATCGGCCATACTTTGATAACTTTTGACGAGAGAGGTTTTTTCAGTCGGAAGATCATTCCATTCCTTGCAGGCTGCTGAACAGGCTTTGCAGCCGGTACATTTGGATCCGTCCACCAAAATCATTTTTTTTGCCATCTCTAAGCCCTCCTTATATTGACCAGACAACATTTATATTCGGGTGTTCCTGCTGTCGGGTCAATTACGCCGATTGTTACTTCATTGATGCTTGATCCAGGACTTAAAGATGCAAAACCCCAACTCCAAGGTACACCGATCGTTTCGGTCGGCTGTCCATGTACCTGATACGACTGAATGCGGTCTGTGACAAGACAACGGATCTCAACCTTGCCGCGTGCCGAGGATATTTCAACGCGGTCACCATCTTGTACGCCAATTTTCGCTGCAAGGTTTTTGCTGATTTCTGCGAAAGGTTCCGGCATCAATTCGTTCAGCATCGGAATGTTGCGGGTGATACCGCCGGCACAGAAGTGTTCGGTAACACCATAGGTTGTCAGCACATAAGGATAGTCTTTACGGTTACCAACCTTCTGAACTTCGGGCAATGTTTTGGGCATTGCCACAATGGGATTGCTTGATACATTCGGATGGAAGATATTTTCCGCAGGGCTTTCCACCGGCTCGTAAAACTCCGGCAGCGGCCCATCATTGCAAATCCCGCCTACAGCCACGCCGCCGGCCGGTTTGCCGTCTGCTGAAGGCGTTGTTGGTATCCCGCTTGTATATTTGCCTGCAAACAAACGCCCTACTCCTTCCGGATTCATACGGAAAGCCAGCTTTCCTTCCGGAGTGTCAGGCCCTTTCGTCTTGTCGACTACGTCAGCACCGTCATTGCCGGCCCAAACACTTTTGGCCGCATCCCACCAAATTAATTTACGTTTGGGGTCCACAGGCTGTCCCTGAGCATCACATGATGCACGATTGTATAAAATACGGATATTTCCCGGCCAAGCAAAGCTCCATTCGCGGAACAATCCGAGTCCGGAAGGATCTGCATTTCCACGGCGTGCAGCTAAATTGCCTTTCCCGGTAACACCGGCATAAATCCAGCATCCGGTAGATACTGACCCGACCGGTGCTTTCAGATAATCGGCTAATGTCGGCAATAACTGACCGCTTGTTTCATCATAGCCGTTTAATTCCTGCAACACCTTAAGCGCTTTCGGCTCATGGCCGTAATCCCAGCGTGCATCGAGGATCGGTCTGTCTTTGGGATCCGTACTGCCTTCATATAAGCTTTTCACCCGCTTATACAAAAGATCGAGCATATCCAAATCCGGTTTACATTCGCCCAGGGGCTTGAGTGCTGCATCCTTCCACTGAACCCAGCGGCCGGAGTTCGTCAGCGTCCCGTCTTTTTCATAGACAAAGGCAGCCGGTAAAAAGATTACTTCCGTCATAATTTTAGACGGATCAACACCGGGCTCCCGCCAGAACTGGGCAGTCTCGATTTCAAATAGATCGGAGACAACCAACATCTCTAGTTTGGGCAAAGCCTGGCGGACCACTTCGAGGTTTGGTACGGATACCAATGAATTGGAGCCAATATTCAGCATCATCTTGAATTGGCCTTTATTCACCGCATCCCAAATTCGAACCAAACTTGAATTAACATTGGAATCATACTTTGGCAGATAATTGAAACAATAGTCGTTTTCCTTAGTCGCTTTATCCCCGAACCAGGCCTTCAATAACGATACGAGATGTTTTTCCCGGTTGGAGCCGTTTCGTACCAAATAATCTTTGAGTGTCTTGTCGGAATGGGAGGGGGCCGGAAGATAACCTGGCAGATTATTATAGAGATTGGCCATATCCGTGGAACCCTGGACATTCGGCTCGCCGCGCAAAGCGTTGATACCGCCTCCCGCTTTGCCGATATTGCCCATCAACAGCTGGATAATGCCGTAACACCGGATACCTTGCACACCCGTTGTGTGATGGGTCATCCCCAATGCATAAAGGATGGATGCCGGTTTGGCACTGCAGAAAGCATCGGCAATCTCCTTAATTTTTGATGCAGGTATCCCTGTAATATTTTCGGCAGTCTTCATATCATAACGGGAATAATGCTCTTTCAATTTGCTGAAGACGCTGTCAGGATCAGTAAGGACCAGAGCTTTAACCGGTTTGTTCGATTCGTCTAATTGATAACCCCAACTATCGGTTTTGTATTTTTTCTTTTCGGGGTCAAATCCGGAAAATAGTCCATCCTTGAATTGAAAATCCTTGCTTATTTTGTATAGAGCATTTGTGTAATTAAGGACATAATCGTGATCATAGAGCTCATTTTCCAATATATAATTGATGATTGCCCCCAGATAGGCAATATCTGTACCCGGGCGAATCTGAGCAAATATATCTGCCTGCGAAGCTGTCCGTGTAAAACGAGGATCAACCACAATTACTTTTGCACCGCGCTCCTTGGCCTTATTGATCCACCGCATAGCAACGGGATGGTTTTCGGCACAATTTGAACCTGCAATTAGGAACAGTTCAGCATTCATCAGATCCGGCCAGGAATTGGTCATGGCGCCACGGCCAAATGAAGGTGACAAACTTGCCACCGTGGGCGCGTGTCATATCCGGGCCTGATGTTCGTTATAGGGCGTGCCTAAAAGCATTGATAGTTTTTTAACTAAGTAGGATTCTTCATTGTCGATTTCAGCCGATCCTAGAACAGCAATCCCCTCAGTCCTGTTGACAGCGAGTTTCTCGGTCTTCCCTGTAGCTGCGTTAATGACATCGGCATCAGCCTTCCAGGTTTTCTCCCTGACATCTTTGACTTTTTTGGCTACTTTGTCGATAGCCTCGTCCCAGGATATTTCCTGCCATTCATTTGCCCCCGGAGCACGATACATCGGTTTCGTGATCCGAGCCTCAGAATAGGCAACTTCTCTTAAGCTGGCTGCCTTAGAACAAAGTGCCCCGTTATTGGTTGGATGATCGGGATCCCCGGCTAAATACACCAGCTTTTCATCTTTGATATAGAGAAGCAAGCCGCACCCTCCGGAACAAAAATGGCAAATGCTCGGAATTTTTTTTGTACCTTCAATTTTAAGTGCATATCCCTGAGCCTGAGCGAGGTCGGGATCAAAACCAAGGCCAAGCGCCAGCGAAGCCAAGGAAGCTCCTGATAGTTTCAGGAAATTACGTCTTGATAAATCCATTTTTTTCCTCCTTTACTTTTTTTAAACAGCAATTTTACTTTTTGCAAGTTTTTAAATTTTCTGAATATTCTAACCTGCAATGTCATTAATATTATACTGGCATCGGTAATTAATCAAGAATTGTTAATTCCTTAACAGAATTGGGCCTTTTTTGCGAATACTTGTCAAACGTCTTTAACATTTTTGATTCATGGCGTCACTTTTTTCCCCGTAGTTTATGAAAAAATAGAGCTGTTGCACAACAAATTACTTAAATTGTTGTGCAACAGCCCTGTTTTTGCTTTAAATCAGCCTAATAGAACTGGCTTCTCCTCAATCGCGGCATTTGCAATCAGCACCTGACCGAAAGCAAGACCGCCGTCCCCGGACGGGAGCTTCTGCGGGCAAAGGATTTCTACCCCGATCTCTCCCGCTAAAAACAATAGAATCTCGGTCAACAGCTTATTCTGGAAAACACCGCCTGCAATCGGCAGTTTTTTATTTTTAAGACCAATAAGCATAGCCGTTTCGAGCATCTGACACGCTAAAGAATAGTGAAATCTAAGCGCAGCTTCCCCGGGGTTTTTCTGAAGCAGCACATCGTTGGCAATATCTTTTAAGAGGCTCCCCACTTTTACGTGAAGGACACTGGACTGCGGTTCACCTGAAATCTCCAGACAGGCTGGATATAAAGCGGGATATAAGTCCGGACAAAGACTGCCATCAGTCCTGTCGGCAATTTCGTTATATTTTTCAATAAGTTTTAGGCGTTCTTCTGCACTTGTCTGACCGGATATTCCATGTTGATCCAAGAGAGCCGCCAACGCCTTGACCCGCATTGAAGCCTGCAGCCTTATTATTGGGAATTCGTTCAGCTCTTTTTGAATGCCTGTATTTCCGTCTTCCAGCCATTTCTCGGCCGCACTCTCCAGTTCGATTGCTGCCTGCCCCTCGTATGTCACTTCTGTACAAACTCCCAGTATACCGCTAACCGCGTCAAAAAGGCGTCCTGCGCTGGATGTTTCAAACAGCTGAAATCCGCTTCGAAGCTGGCCATCCAGGATATTCTTTTCCTGAGAAGATAATTTGGCCCAGAGCGGTTCCGTCCGCTGCCATTCTTCTT
Source organism: Dehalobacter sp. 12DCB1 (assembly GCF_004343605.1). Taxonomy (GTDB): domain Bacteria; phylum Bacillota; class Desulfitobacteriia; order Desulfitobacteriales; family Syntrophobotulaceae; genus Dehalobacter. The sequence continues at coordinate 19,337 of NZ_POSF01000020.1, read as the reverse complement.
GCGTCATAAGTTTCTTCAGGTAAGCATAGGCAATCCTGAGCGGATATTTGGCTCCGGCATCGCCGCCGGGCAAGGGCAGGTATTCAAGGTGCGCTTTGCGTTCATAGCCTTCCTGATTTCCGAAAAGATACTCAAAGCCCCAAATCCTGCCGTCCTCGCCATAACCTGTTCCGTCGCAAATCAGGCCGAGCATCGGATCATCCATCCCATGTTCAGCCATCACGCTGGCGAGATGGGCATGATGGTGCTGAACCCGAAATTTCGGGCAATCCATCGACCGGGCAATCCGGGTCGTCGAATATTCCGGATGCATATCATAAGCAGTTTTTTGCGGAATAATGTTTGTTACCTTCTGAAAGGAGTAAAACTCCTGTTCAAAACGTTCCAAATTTTCATATCCATGCATATCTCCAATATATTGGCTCACGAAAGCCATCTTTCCGGAAGCGAGGCAGAAAGCATTTTTCATTTCTCCGCCAAGACCGACAATCGGTGTTTTGATCTCCTGTTTTAAAAACAGCGGCAGCGGTACATAGCCCCTGGCCCTACGGATAAAGGTCATTTGATCCCCGATCATCTGCATAACTGAGTCATCACACGGATGATAAATATCTCTGTTGTTTAGAAGAAAATAATCCGCAATCCCGCTTAGTCCTGCCAACGCTTCCTGATTGTCGTATATTAAAGGCTGGCCACTCAGGTTGGCGCTGGTCATCACCAGATAATCATAGGTCCCCTGAAAGAGCAGATGATGAACCGGTGCGTACGGCAGCATGATACCGAGTGTTTGGAGTCCGGGCGCTGTTTGCGGAGAAATCCGGCTATTCCCATTCTTCTTGCGCGGCAGCAGGACAATCGGTGCAGAGGGGCCGGCCAGCGTCGATTTTTCGAGCTCCGTCATGGTCACCTCTTGGAGGGCGGTTTCAATATTCCTGGCCATGACAGCAAATGGTTTTGCGCCGCGCTCTTTGACCCGGCGCAGTCTGCTGACCGCCTCATGATTGCAGGCATCACAGACAAGATGAAAGCCGCCCAGCCCTTTTACAGCTAAAATAGCGCCTTCCTGCAGTAAGTCGAACCCTATTCCATGGCCGCTGACTTCATTGCCCGTATGATCCAGCAGTTGAAGGGCAGGCCCGCAGACCGCACAAGCAGTCGGCTGAGCATGAAACCGCCTATCCAGCGGATCCATATATTCCTGATGGCATTCCGGGCACATCTGAAAACCCGCCATGGTCGTTTTCTCGCGGTCATAAGGCCGATCCTTGATGATTGTATAGCGCGGACCGCAATTGGTACAATTGATAAACGGATAGAGATAGCGCCGGTCCTTACTGTGAAACATTTCCTGCAGGCAGTCCCTGCATACTGCAACATCCGGGGAGATCAAAACATCCTTATCTTCGGACTCCCTGCTTTCTGTGATCGTGAACTCCCGGTAATGCTGAACCGGGATCTCTGTTATCTCCAGCGAGACGATCGCAGCCAAAGCCGGCTGGTCTGTTCTGATTCTGCAAATAAATTCTTCCACCCGTTCCCCTTCAGCCTGAATTTCGACTCCGCCGCTGAAATTGTTTACCCAGCCTTTAATGTCCAGCTCACGAGCAAGTTTAAAAATAAACGGCCTGAAGCCGACACCCTGAACAATGCCGTTGATCAGAATTTTTACAGCTCTTATCACGTCTTTACCACTCTTCTGTTTGGAATATCATCCTTATTTTTCAATTTTTCTCTCATGGTTATTTGGGAAGATATCCGGTATCGACAAGATGATTGATCAGCTCGTCGGAATCAACATCGGACTTGATAAAACCATTCGCTTTCAGAAATTCAGCCGATTCTTTAAGTTTTTCAATGTCCTGACTGTCAATCGGCATTGTAAAATCAAATTTCGGATATAAAGCAGTTACCGCTTTAAGCTCCATTCCATTGGCGTCAGCCGTCATTCGCAAAGCTTCACCCTGATTTGTCTGTATCCAGTCCAATATCTGCTGATGGATTTCCAGAAAACGCTTTGTTGTTTCAGGGTACTTCTGAATAAACTCTGTTCGCGCGGCGATTACAGCCTGACCCAGGATAAGGCCTTCAGCATTCCGGATCAGGGTGATTTTTTGGGAAGCAATCCCTTTGGTCAGCAGCGGATCGGGAATGACTGCAGCATCTACTTGTTTTTGCAGCAGCGCGTTATAGGCGTCGGTTGAGGCCATGTTAATTATTTGAACATCATTCGCAGATAACCCTGCCTCGGCTAGCGCTTTGATCAGCATTTCATGCAGCATCGTCCCCTGCTGCAATGCGACCTTTTTTCCCTTCAGATCCGCTACGGATGCAATTCCGCCACCTTTGGCTGCAACCAGGCCAATCCCCTTCGGAAACTTGGAATAGCTCGAAAGAATCTTAATATCGTTGCCGTTCGCATTCGAGATGATGGCCGAAACATAATTCAGTGATGTGGCAAAATCAATCGATTTGGCAGCAAGGGCTTCGGTGGTTGCCGGTCCTTCCAATTCGTACCACTTCACCTGGATTTCATCCTTCGCAAATTCGTCTTCAAACATCTTTTTCTCCAGTGCTACAATTGCCGGAGCGTTCAACGGCTTCGTCGAATACGATATGTTAATAACTTTCGGATTTTCCTGCTGTTTGGCTATATTCGGCTGACAGCCTGTCACCGGGATCAGTAGCAATAATGACAATAATACAGTGATAGAAAGTTTAAGATGCTTCTTCATGAATAATCCTCCTCGTATACTTATCGAAAACATTTGATTCGCTTAGCGAATGGCCTCTAGTATAGTTTTCCTCATGTTGATAAATTCTAACCCATCAGGATTTCTTGGATAAGCAAAAGGTACTTCCAAGACCTCTTTGATCGTACCGGGAGACGGCGACATAATCATGATTTTCTGACTGACGGTCAGTGCTTCTTCAATATCATGGGTGACAAGGATAACCGTTTTTCCGGTTTTCTGCCAAAGATCAATGATTTCTTCCTGCATTCTGGCCCTGGTCTGGGCATCAAGGGCCGAAAACGGCTCATCCATCAAGAATACTTTCGGTTTAAAAGTAAGCGCTCGCGCCAAAGAGACCCTTTGGGCCATTCCTCCGGACAGTTCGTAAGGATACGCTTTGCTGAACTGTGTTAACCCTACTAACTGAAGCGAGCTGGCCACAATTTTCTTAACTTCGTCTTGTTTCTCTACTCCTTGGATACCCAGCGCGGTATTTTTTTCAACGGTCAGCCACGGAAAGAGCCGTGGTTCCTGAAATACGACCGCACGCCCATAACCGGGACCGTCAATGTTTTCTCCATCAATCAGTACTTCTCCATTACTCGGCGGTTCTAAGCCGGCAATAATCCGGAGCAGCGTAGTTTTGCCGCACCCACTGGCTCCGACAATACTGACAAATTCTGATTGGTTGCACCGGAAATTGACTTCTTTCAGGGCTTCAATACTTCCCCAGTTGCTGTGGAAAACCTTACCGACATCACGGACTTCGACTAAACCCTTATTCATTTGCGCTCACCTGCTTGATACATCTTTTTCCATGGCATCAGTTTATTTTCAATCTTTCTGAGGAAAAAGTCGATAAGCATCCCGGCAGCTCCGATGGTAAACATCGCGACAAATATCTTATCGGACTGGGCTAATTGCCTGCCTTCAATAATCAGATAGCCTATCCCTGAGGATGCGCCTAGCAGTTCAGCTCCAACCAATGCCCGCCAGCAATTGCTTAACCCCAGCCTCAGACCCACAAAAATTGACATAGCCGCCGAAGGAATATATACCTTTTTGACCATTTCCCACGGAGAAAGCATATAGGCATGGCCAACTTCAATCAGCTTCGGATCTACACTGGTGACACCCTGCACTGTATTCAGGAAAACCGGAAAAAATGAGGCATACACAATGACGGCTACTTTGGAAGCTTCATCAATCCCGAGCAGAAGCATAAAAATCGGGATCCAAGCGATTGGCGGAATCTGCTGCAAAAAATGCAGTGTAGGATTCACCCAATGCCTGAACCCTCTGGCTTTACCTACCAGAATACCCATCGGAACTGCAAAAACAACCGTCAAAAAGAACCCGTACCCCAATCTCCGCAAACTTGCCAGCAGATGTTCTTCCCAAACCCCGGTTGCAAGCATATGCAGAAATGTCTTCAATATCTCACTTGGCGGAGGTAAGATGTAGGTATTAACCAGACTGCTGCGTGCCGCTAATTCCCAAACTGTAATCACGGCTAATGGGAAAACCGCCCCTCTGAGTATATTCACAAGCTTTATCCGATTATGTGGATTTCCATGCCGGTCAGACTTTTTTTCCGTTTTTTCCTGATTGATTTGCATCAAGTGATGTACCTACCCTTAGCTCGAATTAAAGCTGCACTGTTTCCTTGGGAATTAATACTACAACATTCGGAAAGAAAAAGAAAGAGCCTAAGCATTCTACGCATTAGGCTCTTTCTTGATTGTACCCTACTTGCAGAGATATTCGTTAAACTTGCCGCGCTGTGTATAATGCGTGTGCAGCAGTTCATGCGATTTATGGCCATTGGGTTCTTTCAGAAACTCGTCATACAGTTTCATGACATCCTCATTCTCATGAGATTTCCTAAGCTGCTTGCCTTCATCTTCCTTATAAATAGCCTGGAGACGTTTCTGACGGATCTCCGGTGTGGTCGGTCTGGGCTGGCCGCCGCCGCTGATGCAGCCGCCGGGGCATCCCATCACTTCGATAAAGTGGTACGGGGATTCACCTTTGGCAATTTGGTCCAGAAGGATCTTCGCTCCTGCCAGACCACTGGTTACAGCAACTTTTACCGTAACTCCGTCGAGGAACCTATAAGCTTCAACAGGATTCTCGATGATCACATCCGCCGTCTTAATCTGTTCCAAGCCAACGATCGGAGTAACATGGAGCTTGTCAAACGGCAGTTCCCGTCCAGTAACCACTTCGTAAACCGTACGCAAGGCAGCTTCCATAACACCGCCGGTAACACCGAAAATATCGGCAGCACCGGAGGAAAGACCGAGCGGATTGTCAAATTTACTGTCTTCGAGGTTTACAAAATCAATGCCGGCTTCCTTAATCATCTTGGCAAGTTCTCTGGTCGTCAGTACGGCATCAACATTTGGTACGCCATTGTTCTGCATTTCCGGTCTGGAAATTTCGAACTTTTTGGCCGTACAGGGCATGATCGATACGACATACATATCCTTCGGATCAACCTTGATCTTATCGGCATAATAGGACTTCACCAGCGCTCCGAGCATGGTATGCGGGGATTTGCAGGTCGAGAGATGGTCAAGTTCTTCCGGATAGGCATGCTCTACATATTTGATCCAGCCCGGGCTGCAGCTTGTAATCATCGGCAGGGTAGCTTGGCCGCCGGTCAGCGCATTTTTGACCCTGGTCAGGAATTCAGTGCCTTCTTCCATAATGGTCAGGTCAGCAGTGAAGTTCGTGTCGAACACATCGTCGAAGCCAAGTTCTCTCAAAGCAGAAGCCAGTTTGCCGGTAACGAGTGTCCCGGGTTCCAGCCCGAACTCTTCGCCGATTGCAGCCCGAATAGCCGGGGCAACCTGAACAACCACGCGTTTATTGGGATTATTGATCGCCTGCCAGACATCCTGGATCGCATCGGTTTCCTTCAGTGCACCTACCGGGCAGACCACCGTACATTGTCCACAGTAAGCACAGTTTACGGAATTAATCGGCAGATCCATAGCAGGACCGACGACCGTCTTAAATCCACGGTTTTGTGCATTCAAAATACCGACTTGCTGAATTTCGTTGCAGACGGTGATACATCTGCGGCAAAGAATGCATTTAGACATATCGCGGGTAATGGAAGGGGATTTGTCGATGCAGCCGGCTGAACGTTTTCCTTCGAAACGGGCTTCGCCGACGCCAAGCATATTACCCATTTCCTGCAGCTCGCAGCTTTGATTGCGTTCGCAGTTCAGGCAGTCTTTCGGATGGTCCGACAGAATCAGTTCATATAGGACTTTCCGGGCCTTACGGACTTTTTCGGTATTGGTTTTGACAACCATTCCTTCTCTGACCGTAACCATACAGGAAGGCTGAAGGCTCTTAGCGCCTTCGACTTCAACAACGCACAGTCTGCAGGAACCAAACTTATGAACGCCTTCCAAATAGCATAAGTTGGGAATATGAATATTGTTCTGTTTCGCGGCTTCCAGGATGGTCGCGCCCTCTGGAACGGAAACACTTTTGTTGTTAATTTTAAAATTTACCATACCACTTACTTACCTCCTGTCACAGCGTAAACAGCGCATAGATTCTGCAATTGCATTGAGCTTGTGATACCCTTGAACCACTTCGCAGAAGCAGTCTTTTCTCTTTTCCGGATCAAGAACTTCCATTGGAAATCTGGCATGCTCGACAAGTTCGTCCTGATCGGCCGGTGCAGGAATTGCAATTGCTTCGCCTTTGTTTAGTACGCCTTTGCCGCCCAGGTAGAGGTCAATGGAAGATGCCGCCTTCTTACCGTCAGCAATGGCCGTGATCGCGACATCGGAGCCTCTGGCAACGTCACCGCCGGCAAATACGCCATCCATCGTGGTCATCAAGGTGTCTTTATCCGTAATAAAAGTTCCCCACTCTGTTAATTCAACATCATCCATTCCGACAAACGGCAGATCCGAAGACTGGCTGACCGCCGGGATGACCATATCGACCTTCAGGGTGAAATTGGACTCTTCTTCAATTTTTGGTTTTCTTCTGCCGGCAGAATCAAAGCCGCTCACCTTCATTCTGACGCATTCAATTGCTTCGATTTTGTCTTTGCCAATAAAACGGGTCGGGGCAACCAGCGGAAGTATCTCAATGCCTTCTTCAATCATATCGCAGATTTCTCTGGCATCAGCAGGCATATCTTGAATCGTTCTTCTATACAAAACATTGACTTTCTTAGCGCCTAACCTTAAAGCCGTTCTGGCTGCATCAATCGCAGTATTGCCGCCGCCGATAATTGCCACGGTTTCACCGATCTTGACATCCTGTCCGAGGTTCACATTGCGCAGGAAATTCAAGCCGTGAACAACCCCCTCGAGGTCTTCGCCCGGGATATTGATCTTGTTGGACAGCTGGGTTCCTGTTGCAATATAAATGGAATGATGTTTTTTGCGCAGCCCGGCGAAACTGACGTCATTGCCTACTTCGGTATTCAGATGGATCTTGACGCCGACTTGCTCAATCAGTTTGATTTCATGCTTGAGCACGTCTTTGGGCAGCCTGTATTCCGGAATACCAAATGCAAGTAGGCCTCCGGCCACAGGCGCTGCTTCATAAATATCGACCTCATAGCCGAGTCTTGCCAGGTAATAGCCGCAAGTCAAGCCTGAAGGACCTGCGCCAATAATGCCGACGCTCTTGCCGTTTTTCGGGAAGACAATGTCTTTCGTGGATTCTTCTTCATGCTTGAACGCATAATCCGCCACGAACCGTTTCAGATCGGAAATCGAGATCGCTTCGTCCAGCTGCGCCCTGCGGCATTTGCTTTCGCACGGGTGCGTGCAAATTCTTCCGCAAATAGCCGGAAACGGATTTTCCTGTCTGATAAGGTTGTAAGCATCGATATATCTTCCTGCCGAGATCAAACCCATATATCCGGGTACATTGACGCTTGCCGGGCAGGCATTCTCACACGGCGAAAGGAACAGGTCCGAACATACGCCGGCACGGCAGTATTTGTTCTTGATATGCTCTTCGTATTCGTCACGGAAATACCGGATGGTGCTCAAAACTGGATTTGGAGCCGTCTGGCCCAAGCCGCACATGGCGGTTTCTTTGATCTGAGCGCCGAGCTCTTCAAGAAGCTCGATATCGCCTTCCTGGCCTTCTCCCTTGGTAATGCGTTCCAGGATCTCGAGCATTCTCTTGGTTCCGACACGGCACGGAACGCATTTTCCGCAGGACTCATCCTGGATGAAATCCATGAAGTACCTGGCGGTATCGACCATACAGGTATCCTCATTCATCACGACCAGTCCGCCGGATCCCATAATGGCACCGATTTTGCTGATATTTTCATAATCCATCGGCGTATTCAGATATTCTTTTGTGATACAGCCGCCGGAAGGGCCGCCGGCCTGGGCAGCCTTAAAGTTTTTGCCTCCGGGAATGCCTCCGCCGATATTAAACAGAATATTGCCGAGGCTCATGCCCATCGGGACTTCGACGATACCGGTATTGACGATATCTCCGGCCAGCGCGAAGACCTTGGTGCCTTTGCTCTTTTCGGTGCCAAACTGCGCATACCAGTCCGAACCCTTCAGAATGATCGGAGGAATGCAGGCAAGGGTTTCTACGTTGTTGATAATGGTCGGTTTACCAAACAAGCCGCGTTCAAACGGGAACGGCGGTTTTTGTTTGGGTTCTCCGCGTTTGCCTTCGATCGAAGCCATCAGAGATGTTTCTTCACCGCAGACAAAAGCGCCTGCGCCAATACGGATTTCCAGGTTAAACTCGAAATCTGAACCAAACAGTTTCGTTCCGAGCAGGCCGCACTGGCGGGCTTCTTCAATCGCGGCACCTAGACGTTCAACAGCAATCGGATACTCCGCCCGGATATAGACATAGCCCATGCTTGCACCAATCGCATAACCACCGAGCATCATCCCTTCAATGACACTGTGCGGGTCACCTTCGATGACGCTTCTGTCCATGAACGCACCAGGGTCTCCTTCGTCAGCATTGCAGACCATGAATTTCTGATCGCTCGTTGATTTCATTCCAGCTTCCCATTTGATACCTGTCGGGAACCCGGCACCGCCGCGGCCCCTGATGCCGGACTTTTTAACTTCATCGACAACATCCTGCTGCTTCATGCTGTTCACGGCTTTGGCAATCGAATAATAGCCGTCTTTGGCAATATAAGCGTCAATCGAAGCGTATTCGATCTGACCGCAGTTTCTGAGCGCTATTTTGACCTGGTCTTTGAAAAAATCGATATCCTTAATATTGGGAACGTGTTTGCCAAGCGTTTGATCGTAAAATGTATACTTTTCCAGCACCGTACCGTTGATAATGTGGGATTTTACGATCTCGGCCATTTTTTCGGGATTAACATCCGTATAAAAAGTTTCATCAGGTAGAATAAGAAGGACAGGACCGACAGCACAAGTCCCCATACAGCCTGTCTCACTAACTGCAACCTTATCCTGAAGCTCGTATTCTTCCAGATATTTCACAAGCGCAGCGGATACTTCACCGCAGTTGGAGGATACACAACCTGCGCCTCCGCATACAAGGATTTGATAATTATACTTGGACAGTTGTTCACTGTATTCCTTTTTAATTTGATCCAAATCAGCAACACGATTGATTTTCATGCGCTTTATTTCACCTCCAGCCCTACCTTAATTTCTATATTTGTTCAGGATACTATCAAGCTTATCCGGGTTAACCTGCTTATACACAACATCGTCGATCATCATCGCTGGAGCCAGTCCACAGGCACCGATACAACGGGCTACCTCAAAAGTGAAGAGCCTGTCTTTCGTTGTTCCGCCAATTTCTATATCGAGAATCTGTTCCAGACGGTCAATAATTTTCTTGCCACCCCTGACATAGCAAGCCGTTCCAAGGCAAACACGGATAATGTGCTTTCCTCTGGGCTGGGTCGAAAAGAAAGAGTAAAAAGTAACAACGCCCGATACCTCCGACAGAGGCATGTTCATGCTTTCTGCAATAAATCTCTGGATTTCCAGAGGCAAATATCCATAAATATTCTGAGCCATATGAAGTACTTGAATCAGACTTCCTTCTCTATTCTTGTATTTTTCGATCACTTCAGCAATCATGTCCAATTTTTGCTGGTCAGTTTCTTCACTACAGCAGCATTGACAATTTTTAACTTTGTTGCTCATTGTTTACCTCCTTAGGTAACTTTTTGTGTTCAAATTCACAACCAGTGTCCAAAAAAAAGAATCCCTCCCTACATTTTAAAGAAAACTTGGTTGGCGTCGAGCCTTTGGCGGTCTAGATATATCAAAAAGTACGTATAACTTTTAATATATCCATACAAATTTGTTCCAAGTACTAACGATCACAAACTAAAGAATAAAAAATATCGCCCCCTATATAGAAACTTATCTATGGTATAACACAAACTGTGCTAACCCTCCAATGGAATCATTCAAGGTCTCATACCTTCACGCACGGATCATCAAAACGGGTAAAAAGAAATATCTCAAAGCCGTTCCGGTACATTAAAAAGTATGCAGCGATAACACAAATATATCAAAAACAACCTCAATATTTACTTCGGAATCCTAAATATTCACCAGAATGAATATAGAATATCTCTTGAAGAATTATAGCACCCGCCAGATTTGACCGCAACACAAAGATACACGAAGAAATCTATAAGCATTCATACCAGAACTTGGAGTATCTATATATTCCCCTAAATCTGGTCTGCGTGCCACAAATCCAGCGTCAAGCCTATTCGACAATATGGCCGTTCCCATAAACAATATATTTGATCGTCGTCAGTTCCGGCAAAGCCATCGGACCGCGGGCATGCAGCTTTTGCGTGCTGATGCCAATTTCAGCGCCAAAACCGAACCTACCGCCATCGGTAAAACGTGTTGAAGCATTGACATAAACTGCAGCTGCATCGATTTCATTTAAAAAACGTTGGGAGGCGGTGTAGTTTTCAGTAATGATTGTCTCAGAATGCTTCGTGCTATACGTATAAATATGGTCCAATGCTTCATCGATACTGTTGACAACCTTAACGCTGATGATCAGATCAAGGTACTCCGTCGACCAATCTTTTTCCGTTGCCGGAACAGCATAATCCAAAATCTTTCTGACTCTTTCACAGCCGCGGATTTCAACGCCGTACGCTTTAAATTTTCTTCCGATCATTGGCAGGTACTCTTCCGCTACCGCCTCATGAACGAGTAAGGTTTCCAGTGCATTGCAAACGCCGGGTTTCTGCGTTTTGGCGTTAAAGACCACCGATACTGCCTTTTCATAATCAGCATCGAGATCAACATAGGCATGACAGACCCCTGTACCGGTCTCAATCACTGGAACGGTGGAATTTTCAACCACTGTCTGGATCAGTCCTGCCCCGCCCCGCGGAATGATCACATCAATATATTTATTCATGCGCATCAGCTGCAGGGCATACTCTCTATCCGTCTTCTGTATAAGCTGAATCGCACCTTCCTGAATTCCACTCTGTTCAGCAGCTTCAGCGATCACCCTAGCCAGTACTTTATTGCTTTCAATCGCTTCCGAACCTCCGCGTAAGATGCAGGCATTACCAGATTTTAAACACAGTGCCGCTGCGTCCACTGTCACATTCGGCCGGGCTTCATAAATCATTGCCACAACACCGAGCGGGACCATCGTCTTCTGAATCACCAGACCGTTCGGCCTTTTCCATAGTTCTCCGCCGCCGACAGGATCGGGCAGACCGACCACTTCCTTGATCGCATTGCTGATATCCGAAATCCCGGCGCTGGTAAGACGGAGACGGTTGATCAAGCTTTTTTTAAGTCCTTTTTTCTCTGCCGCCGCAACATCCAGCGCATTGGCTTCCAGAATTGCATCCTCGTTGTCAAGAAGCGCCTGGGCCATTGCGAGTAAGGCTTTATTCTTTGTCTCCGTGCCCGTAAAAGCCAGTTTGCGTGCCGCATTTTTGGCCCGCTGGCCAATCATTACAAGGTCTTCAGCAAATTCCATCATCACAACCTCCAGTCAATCTCTCCAATAATTAAAAATACTCGATTGCTAAATATATTTTTATGATCTCTCGTAAATCCGATAATATCTTTTCATCATACCAACAAAATTAAATATTCCTATCAGTATTCCTGCGTAATCGTTAGGTTATCCCTATGAACCAGTTCCTCTGCTTTAATCCCGGAAATCAGCCTGCGTATTTCCTCAGAGTGAAGTCCTTTGACTTTCTCCGTCTCTTCACTGCTGAATTCCACAATCCCGCGGGCAATTTCTTCTCCGCGGTTATTCACAACTTTAATCAGGTCTTTGCGCTCCCAGAATCCTTCGATTCCGGTTACTCCGGAAGCAAGCAGGCTTTTGCCGTCATGAAGCAAGGCTTTCTCGGCACCGGCGTCGATGATGACCGTGCCCATTGATAATGCCGCATACGCCATCCAGCGTTTCTTTCCGTTTAGTTTATGTTTTAACGGCGGAAAATAGGTTCCTACCGGATAATTACCTTCAGTAATGTCTTTGATTTGGGCAATTCTTGTCGCATTCATCAGAAATGTCGGCGTTCCAAACCGGGTTGCCATTTCGGCGGCCTTTAATTTCGTAATCATACCGCCAGTCCCCACCGCAGAACCCGAACCCTCGGCCAGACCTTTGACCTCCGCCACGTTTTGAACTTGCGGAATCAGAACAGCGTCAGAATGATCGACAGGGTTCGCTGTAAACAAACCGTCGACATCCGTCAGCAGAACCAGCAGATCTGCATTGACCATTCCTGCCACCAGCGCGGATAACCTGTCATTATCCCCGAAGCATAATTCTTCAAAAACTACGGTATCATTTTCATTGATGACCGGAATAATTCCGAAGTTCAGCAGTTTTTCCAAGGTGTTCCTCGCATTTCGGTAATGTTCGGCTTCAACCAAGTCGATCCGGGAAAGAAGGATCTGGGCACAACTCATGCCATATTTCTCAAAATAGTACGAATACCTTTCAATCAATATTCCCTGCCCAACAGCCGCTGTGGCTTGCTTGCCGACAATATCCTTCGGACGTTCCTTCAGCTTCATCTTGGCCATCCCGGCAGCAACAGCACCGGAGGTAACTAGGATGCAGTCTGTTCCCTGCTTTCTCAGCTCAGCAATGACTGCGGCCAGCTGGTCGATGACGGTTTCATCAATGCCGCCTTGCGGCAGGCTTAAGCTGTTGCTGCCTATTTTTAATACTGCCCTTTTCAGGGTATTCATTCAAACATACTCTCCTTCCATCTCCTCAGCCCGTTTGGCACACGCCTCCATAGCCTGATAGACAATATCTGCCAGACCGGCTTGCCGGAAGCTCTCCAGTGCGGCGTAGGTCGTTCCGTTCGGTGATGTAACAGCTTCTCTTAATTCCAGCGAAGTTTTGCCGCTCTCAGCAATCATTTTCCCTGCGCCAACCATGGTTTCCGCGGCCAGAAATTCAGCTTCGTCCCTCGTCAGGCCAAGCTTTTCACCAGCCAGCGCCATCAGTTCCGTAAAAAAATAGAAATAAGCCGGGCCGCTGCCGCTGACGGCAGTCAGCGCATTCATTTTACTATCGTCAATCCACAGGAATTTTCCCAAAACAGCAAAGATCGTTTCAGCCGTCTTTGCCTGTCCGTCGGTAACACAGCATCCTCTGGCCAACCCGGATACAGCCTGCAGTACTGCACTGGACGTGTTAGGCATGACCCTTACCACGGCGATGCCGGGAAGTTCCTGTTCGTAAACAGACAGCCCTATCCCTGCTACTACCGTAATAATAAGCTTTCCTGCAAGATTGAACTGAGCAAGCTGGTCAAGAAGACCTTTAATATCTTTTGGCTTTACTGCTAGGAAAATAACATCTGATCCCTGAATGGTTTCAGTAAAAGAAGCGCTCGCAACACCATACGTTTGGGCCAGGAGTTCCGCTTTCTCCTGAAATACATCATAGGCCATGATCCGGAAATCCGTGTCCTGCTGAGATAACCCCTTAATCACGGACGAAGCCAGATTGCCTGTTCCAATAAATCCGATCGTTTGCATATTTACACGCCCCATTCTATCCTTAATTTCTAATTTTTAATATTCTGACCATTTTTCCCTGTAAGTTTTTCCCTTAATATTTTCCAAATCATTTTGATTCATTTAAGAATACTTTCCGCAGAAAAAAATAAAAACTTCTCTGTCCATCTAAGGACGAAAGAAGTATATCTTCCGCGGTACCACCTTAATTGCGCATACGCCGCTTCAAGCTCAGATAACGGTGAGACAGCCGTAGGATTATTCATTCTCACTTCACAACTGGGGTTCTGTTAACTATCAAGGGAACTTCCAGCTTTGTACACGCGCGTACGCAGTTCCCCTCTCTGTATGACCCGTTAACATACTGGGTTGATCATCAGCTTTAATTTTCCAATTCACTATTTATTCTAGCACAAAAAATACCCGGGAACAACCTGAATATTCGATGATATATGACCCAAAAGACTGGCTGAATGTTTGGTTGTCTGATAGATTTCAGGATAATATTCGGATGAAACAAGTTGATTTAGAATAGACCAGCTACCCCTGCTGCCAACACGAACACGGCGAATATCATTCTGTAGATCGCAAAAATCCGCATCGGTTTTCTTTGTAAATATGAAATGAATTTCTGGATGACGATGACTGCAACCAGGAAGGATACAATGAAGCCGACAGCCAATGACAAGATTTCTTGTGAAGTCAGAATAGCCAGACCACCAATTTTAACAACCTTCAGCAGGCTCATCCCAATCATCACCGGAATCGCTAGGAAGAACGAAAATTCCGTGGCAGCCACCGTCGGCAACCCGGCAACCCATCCGCCGATAATCGTCGATGCCGAACGGGACATCCCCGGAATAACAGCCAAACATTGAAATAAGCCGATCATAACCGCTTGTCTTGGAGAAACATTCAAGTCCCGGTCCCGTCCAACCGGTGCCTTTGTTCTAAGCCTATTCTCAGCATAGATCATCAGGATTGCACCGAGGAAAAGTGTTATCGCCACAGGGATCGGAAAAAACAGGTATTTTTCCGCGGTATTGTCAAACAGAATCCCGATCGTAGCGCCCGGAATACACGCCAGCACAATCATCAGCCAGAATTTCAGTCCGGATTCCTGATAGCTGACCCTTGACGGGAAGAAATCCACCAGTGTTTGTTTGATCTTCTTCCAATAAAGTACAATGACCGCCAAAATCGCTCCAAGCTGAATCACATAGGTATACATCTCTACATAATGCTGATTCGTTCCTTGAAACCCGATTAGATTTTGAAAAATAATCAAATGGCCTGTCGATGAGACCGGCAGAAACTCCGTGATCCCTTCCACGATGCCTAAAATAATCGATTGAATAATAAATTGAATGGTTGCCATACTGTCTCCTTATCTATTGTCTTGATTTATGTATTCCCTTTTTTCTTACCTGGTCTATTTTGGCACTTGTACAGGCTGTCTGTCAATCTTATAATTAGAGCTATAGCCAGGTTCTTGATACGGTAACACATGGTTATGCGAAGGACCGTGCTACAAAGAATTGCTTGTAAAATAATTTTTTAGTATTCTATTGAGGTTATCATTTTTGGCTTCCTTAGCTTTTTCGGCTATTTGTTGTGCATCAAAGAATCTTATCGTGTACTTTTTTGTCGAACCTGCAGCTTTTTGAAGCTTATCTATTGCAGATTGCTCAAATCCTCCTGTTGACCATAACTCAAATATCAAATCTTTATGAGTAAATTCATCCTGACTTAATGCCCATTTTCTAATAGTAGGTATATTATCACTTAACCATTTAGAAACATACTCTTCATCGAGTGGATAACTATACCCCTTACACTCTACGAATCTAGCCTCGGTTGGATACTTTACATATACATCTATTTCTTTACTTTTCCCACTTTCGCGTTCTGTGATCAATTTGTTAATTTCTAAATAAGGTGCTAACTGAGAATAATAATACCCGACTGCTAATTCAAATACATCACCTTTAAGATTGGATGCTTTTCCCTCTAGCTTAGAAAGTGCTTCTATAAATTCAAAATATTTATCCGGATTTTTTGTTATGACTGCTGAAGCATTCTCTACGATGGAAACAAGGGCTCTGAGTGTTTCTAAATATTGATTCCCGAATAGCTTATCAATAAACCCCAATACTACACCTGCAGATTTCAGTCTTGAAAAAGCATTTTCTTCTATACCCTCGACTATAAGTACCGGTATGAAGGGAGAATGCTTCTTACTTTGACTAATAACATTCACTTTTGCAAGAAAATACTCTATATCCTCTTCCAAAAGTTTTTTACCCAAAACCACGTCTGCAACAACAAACCCAGGCTTACTGCCCTTTTGCAGTCCATTAATATATGATGGAGCTGTGAAACTCCACTGAAATTTATGAAATTCTGGCATTTGTTCAATCATCCTACCAGAATTATATGCGACTAGATTAATCTTTCGGGACCAGTCATAGAAATCATTCATAATATTTTTCTTTGCAATATTTAGAGCTTTAAAACGTGTGTAGCTTTGTGGAATATCTACAGAAGGATTTAATTGAAATAAACCGTCACCATTGTCTAATAACAAATTAATATATAGTAAATCTTTGATTATGGAATCAGCTGGTTTGTGGCCTTTAAGCGGCTGAACTGGAGAACATGTATAAGTTGCAATTTCGTTTGTAAGAATATAACCGTAATTGTTTAATACAGCTTTTATAAAATAATAATAAGCCTTCGAATTTAGCCTAAGATATTGTAGAAGTTTTTCAAAAAAGATATCACTAGAAAAATGGGAATCTAAGTACAGATACTTTTGGTTATTATCGAAGGTAACGTTCTTCAACTTTCTGATTGGTGCAGACGCCCGGGAAATTTCTTTACGAGCTGCTTCCCTAGAAATTGAGAATTGATTAACTAATTCATTAGCCAGTGACCCAGACAATAATGGGCCCTTATTTTCAAGAATATTGCTTATCCTAGACATGCTTTCACTCCTTTAATAGCTTGTCACACCTCACTATTTATAACATATAACTTATAGTTGAAGGTCACAAATTTTTATTTTCGAAACTGGCTTGTACCAAGGACTTGTAAGCTCAAAGATATACTTACTGTCACACGTCATTTTTATGGTCTTTCGCATAACGTTCAGCCGTTCCCGAAGCGTCATACTTCATTCATCTATTCTAAGTTTTGAGAACGGCTTGTTCAACGA
This sequence comes from Dehalobacter sp. 12DCB1, assembly GCF_004343605.1. GTDB lineage: Bacteria > Bacillota > Desulfitobacteriia > Desulfitobacteriales > Syntrophobotulaceae > Dehalobacter. Next base: position 2,373 of record NZ_POSF01000020.1, on the reverse strand, counting down.
CGTATCGTGCCCCGTAATTCAGACAGTGCCCGGATGACGCTGCCTTAAATAGGTTAGCAATCAGCACCAGCATTACAAATAACAATTTATCTAAAGCTTTATAATTATGTATCTAGGAAAATACTCACTCTATATATGGAGTTTTGCATACCAAACAAAAAGCTCTATGTACGCAAACAATATTGCCACATTCTTTGCAAGTCCATTTATTTTCCTCATTCCGCAAAAATGAATCAATGCCAGATTGATTTATTTGCTCAAGGTTTTCAAGCATGCTCATGTGATATTTTGTTCGATATCGCTTATCTAACTGTTTTAACCTCCGGCAAGGGTATTTATCGCATTCAAAGCAAAATCCTGATTCATTGCTTTGAATTACAGAACAGTTCTTGATTATGCAACTGACGCTACCTTTTGTTTTATACCTAATATCTATCTCATTACGACATCCTTTGCAATGATTTTTCTTCCTTTGGTTACCTAAGCAAAGTCTGCAATTCATACCACAAGGAGCAATCAGTTCTTCTTTTATTTTGTTCATCTTATACCTCGCACCTCAAAATATATATCATAACATCGCGTTATTTTACTGTTACTAAAAATCCAACTGCTGCAAAGAAATACCTATGATCCATTTCCTCCACGCCAGGACGGCGCGGTCTTTGCATGATATGTCGTAGAACGTCCAGGAATCCCCGACGCGCCCTACTGCATGCATCATCCTCCAAGTGTCGGAAAATCCGTGTTAGGCGATGGACCATGTCCCCCAGATTCAGAGACGACCATGGAGGGGCGTCCCTTGAACTTCCTCAACAACTGTATTTATGCACAAAATAAGAATGATGTACCCTAACTTCAACAACGAATTATGTATATATCTCAAAGATAAATTGGAATTTATCCTTATGCCACAAAAGAAAACTCACTGTATAATTGAATGGCTGTAAATATAAAATTCTTCCTGGCTTGGCTGGTATTTTTTCTCCAATCGTTCCAAACCCTCGTCAAAGCGCCCGGCTTCTTGTTCGTCTATCTCAAATACAGGACTTTGATAGTAAAACCATTTCCTTCCGTCCAAGACATCTGGTTTGAGTTCTTTTACCATCATTGCCGTCGGATATGTTCCATTCTCAAGACAGACATTGTACTTTTTACAGCTCTTAAAACCACGGCTTACATAATTACCCGGGTTTCCAAATATTACGATCACATCATAACCAAGTGCGACCGCCTGTTCAAAGGAATACTCCATTAGCTTTTTTCCATACTCGTTTCTCTGATATTCCGGCAAAATGCAAACCGGACCGAAAGTAAGGATGTCTTTTTCTTCCCCGGATTCATCAATTAGTTTTGTTTTCGTATACATGATATTCCCGATGATTTGATTATCAACTTCAATCACAAAATCCAGCTCCGGAAGAAAATCTTTGTGGAATCGCATAACATGAACCAAATAATGTTCAACGCACCCCGGGTTATATAAATTCCAAAAAGCTTTCCTTGTGATTTCTTCCACTTTCTCAAAATCTGTTTCTTCTTCATTCCTAATCTTAATCATTTTGTTCATTTACAAACCTCCCTTAATTTGCCTAAGACCAATATTTGTGCTTTTCATTATGGCTATCCGCTCAATAAATAATCCTGTTTATCTGTACTTCATAACATCCTACACATGTGCAACAATCTAATCATTTATTTGTCATTTTCCAATCCGTGCATGGATGCGCGGTTCCCTGCATGGTCTTTCGCCTAACGTCCTGCGTATTCCCGAAGTCTGGTTACTACATTCATTCTTCTCAGATTTTGGGAATACGCTGTTATACGATGCCACGGCAAAGAATTACCCTAACATTAATTCCAAATTACTTTGGCACAGTAAAAATACAGGTTTTAACGCCTCTATTGTCTGTAAGATAATAGTTAATGCCATCTTCATTTTCTTCTCTACTTGCTTTTTCAATCTCGGGGTTAACTCCAGCAAGTATATCTTTAGAGTCATCATCTGAAGGTCTTGCAAATGAATAACTTAATAGCTTCCCATCAAATTCAATAATATACATTGCAGGGTTATTCTTGATATTATACTTATCAATTTGAACTTTTGTCTTCTCTCCTCTATTAATACTATCTATGAACTTATCAAGTTTATCGATATTATAAATTTTACTTCCTGATACAACTACATCGCCATTCTCTATAGCTTTATTAGAACTATAATATGGGAAAAGAGCCGAGCAAGCTGTTAAAGACATAATCAAATACACGAATAATAATGAGAAAAACGTAAACCTCTTCACAATTTCTTACCACCTTGTAACTAATTCTAAAATACTTTCTTAAAAACCATTAGGACCCAGTGGTTTCGTATAACGG